>CAMDGU010000126.1 GCA_945897885.1 Chitinophaga pinensis | reverse complement strand
CCGTCTCCGTTTTTGCGCACTGCAACTTTAATGTTTGGATCAGCACCTCTTGAGCCTTTTTCAATTTTTTTGAACTGTTCCCATCACCACCCTTGACAGTTTCTGTTTGAGCTGAAGCTGCAAAGCATAGGGCGCATACGAAAAGACCTACTGTTAAAATTTGATTTAATTTTTTCATGATTTGTTTTTGTTTTGTTTAATTACAGAAATAAATGCTATAAAAATTTAAGGTAAATCCCAAATAACATGTTTATTATAAGTTTAATACAAATCTGAGCGTAACTTCTTGATTTACATAAATAAAAAATCCATAAAATTTATGGATGTTTTTATTTCTGATTGAATATTTAACTAAAAGCCACCAATTGCCAGACCAACACACACTGTATTTACATCCGGACCTCTGTTTTCCTTAAAGGCTGAATTAGGAAAGTATCGGGCATAAAAGTTAATATCATCATATCCTAAGTATAAAGAATACCCTACTCTGAATTCAGTTAAATTAAAATCGCCATTCAGTTTTTGTTTGTGGTCGCCACCTTGATCCCACTTTTGTTTGGTATGGCTATTTATCAAATACCCAAACTGTGGACCAACCGCTATTTTAAAAGCATCACCTTTTTCATTTTCTCTAAACTTAACTTTGATAAGCAAAGGAGAGGTAAGGTAGGTTGATACCAATTTGTTCTTTTTGTAATCAATAGAACTCATAGAGTATGCCAATGGTATTGAATCTTTCATTAGGTCTACATTATTTTTAAAACGGTAGTTATTCCAATCAAGCCCCACACCATATACCAAATAAAGATGCTGAGGAACAATACTTATGGATTGCTCATAAATTTTAAGGTTAAAATTGCATCCTTTTCCATTTTCCAATTCCAAGTCTTTATACTTTTCGGGCATATCCAGGGTTCCATTATTTGTAAGAAAGTTAAAGCCAAAATCCATATTAAACCATTCCTTTGGATTTCGTTTTTCATCCTCGTCATCATCAATTCTTCGGGTGTAGGTTTTTTTCTTAGTCTTTTTTACTCCGCCTTTTTCTGAATCTTTGGTAATTTCCTTGTTTTCATCAATAATGGAGGTATCGCCATCAATAATAATCTGTCGGGTATCGGTTTCCTCTGATTTATCTTTCGTATCAATGGTAATTCTCATTTTCTTTCCATCAATCACCATTGGTTTTTTTACAGTGGAGTCTTTGGTAGCTTGCGCATAATTAAAGTTAGCTAATAATAAAGCTAAGAGTGTTGCGATAAGTGTAATTGCTTTCATATTTATTGTATTATTTTTCTGTTTATTTCATTTCTAAAATGGCATTGGCATATATGGTTTCTCCTTTAAGTTCAAACCCAATGTTTCGTTCTTTTAATTTTGGCGTTACCTTAAATTTTAAATTCGGAATATCATTTATATACGTATTTGCTATGGTTATTAAATTTTCAGCCTGTGCTAATAATGATCCTATTTTATTTTGCTCAAGTTTTACCGGTTTATTCAATTTTAAATAGTCAGCTTCAAGAACATTATCCTGCTTGATTGTATAGGCCATTCCTTCTTTTCCCATAGGTTTAATAAGTATTATTTCGGGTAAATTATCAGCCAAGCTGCTGTCAGGTTTTGTTTCTGATTTTTTGGAAGGATTTACATCTGTTGTGTAAATCGATCTTAATGCAGCCTCCCTATTTTGTTGCTTTTTCAATACTACTTCATCACCACTCGCCTTGCTGGTTTCTTGCTCATTTTCCTTCACTATTTCATTATTCAAAGGCGTTTCATTCGGTATAAAAGTGATATCAGTATTCTTGTTGAAACTATAATACCACCATCCAAAAGTTCCTATTAATAAGAGTGATGCGGCAACCTTAGTAACATTAGCAAATGTAAAAAAGGGAATTTTGCGTCCTTCCGGCTTTATTAAATGATCCTTATTTGGCATCAATACACCCGTATCAGGCATCATTACCGAATGTTGCATCAATGTCCACTCCCGCTGATAAAAGGCATCTTTATTTATTTGTTCCAACAGAACATTCCTTTCATCACTATTTAAATTGCCTTCCAACAATTCGAACATTAAAAATTCATAATTATTTTTTGTCAGTTTCATTTGATCATTATTTTACATTTATTTTAAATAAAGGTATTATCTAAACTTTGATTTGTAAATTTCTAATTTAAAATTAACCAAAAACATATTCATATTAATACCTCCAATTTCCCTATACATTCTTTTAAAAATTGTCTTGCTCTAAAAATATTTATTTTAACCTGAGCCTCTGTCATTCCGGTTATTTCACTTATTGCCTTGTAATCATAACCTTCATAATCTCTCAGGATTATGGCAGTTCTTTGATTTTCGGGCAGTTTATTTACCAACTTGTCTACCAAAGCCTTTATTCCTGTATAATTTGAAGCTGCAGTAGAATAATTATCCTCATTAATATATTCCATATCGGTAAAATTCTTTTTAGCTCTTATGGCATCAATCATTTCACGGTAGGCTATTGTAAATATGTAACTCTTTGCTTTTTCAAAAATTACATCCTCAGATCTAACCCACACTTTTTCAAACGTATTTTGCACAATATTTTGAGCCTCATCGCTATCCTTCAAGTTTTTCAGTATAAATCTGAAAACTCCGTCAGCATATTCTTTCACACATTGGTTATATTGCGATGGGGTCATTAATCAAATGTTATACTTAAAGTAACTATGATTAGTTACAATTAATTTTGCTGAAATAAATTATTTGTATATAAATAACTGATTTACAGATATAAAAGTTAATTATAAATCACTAATTCTTATGTAAATATAATTAAAATTTAATTTTAGAAACTTTATTGACTTTCGTAATAAAAAATATTAGTTTTGCCCCACCTTAAAACGATTCCGTAGCTCAGCTGGTAGAGCATTACACTTTTAATGTAGTGGTCCTGGGTTCGAATCCCAGCGGGATCACAAAGTAAAAACATAAACCCTTGCAGTTCAACACTTGCAAGGGTTTTTTATTTGATGTGTAGCAAAAGTGTTAGCACAGAAAGTATTGACTAAATCAAAAACAATTTTTTATCAATAAAAAACCACTCCTGAGAGTGGTTAAATGGTTTATCGATTAATATATAATTCAATTGCTGCAGGAAATTA
>CAMDGU010000125.1 GCA_945897885.1 Chitinophaga pinensis | reverse complement strand
TCAAATTATGCCCCTTAAATACTAAAAAAAACATAACTATCAGAAATTGAATTTATTGCAAAATAAATAGTGTTATGTTAAACTAAAATTTGTCTATTTATAACTACACTGTAAGCGTTGAAAAAAAGCCAGAAGAGTGATTTTTACTTTAAGGATAAATTATCTGGTTTTGTATTTGTTTTTGTTTGCATCCTTAATAGTTGTTAGTGACAAGCTATTTCAGGACAAGACAAACTCAAGAGCACTAAAAATATTAATGTTAAGTAAAATAATGTAAAACTACTCTTAATAAGAAAGTTATTTAAAATTTGCCGGATAAGCCTATAGTTAATGGTGCTAATCCATAGTTAATTGTTGCATAAGCGCCAATATTATCAGTAAACATATATCTATATCCAATTAGATCACAAAAAAGACCTTCTTCCTTTAAACTATATGCTGGAGGAAAATCTGATGCATCTTCTCCTTCATAATTTAAAGAAACTGAAGTATAAAGTAATCCAACTCCAGAATACAAATCTGATTTATCATTTTTCAAATAGTGATAATAAGCAATAGCGCCAATTTGCATTATTGAAAGATTCATTTTATAATTCATTTTAAGGCCTAGATTTACTATGGGAACGCTTACTGAAGAATATCCATAGGTTCCTCCTATCGTAATTTTATCTTTTATAGCATATTCGTACTTAATAGAAATGGGTCCAAAAGTAGTTCCCGTTGGAGATTCAGGATAGGCATAAGATAAAAATGGTAAAGTTGAATACCATGGATTACGAACCCCTATACCTAAATAAACATGGCTAGAACCCTCACTTACAACTTGTGCTAATGATAAATTGACAAATCCTAAAATTGCAATTGTTGTGTAAAGTACTTTTTTCATAATTTTTTATTACCTACAAAAATAAGTAATTTATTTTTTAAGAACTCTCTAAATGTAATTGCATAATTAATGGGCGTTTCTATTAGCAAGTCAGATTCAATGATTTTAAATGCACAACATGTGTTTTTTATATTTTAACAACCCAATTAAAACATCCATTGAAACTGTTAAGGCAGAACTTACTCAATTAGTTGAAAACACAGGGGCACCAAATCACCCCCGTTCGAAACTACTCCACTGTAACACTTAATTCGGTAACGCAGTGTAGTAATTCTTCCAACAAAAATAATGAAAACCAACGACAATACCTCGTTTTAACCGTACAACTCACCTCATCAAACCTGTGGATGTCACCGTATTCATCCCACCAAACTGAACTATTCCATTTGATTAAAACCCAACACGAGAATGATGGTAAGAACTTCCAACAGATATCGGATTGGTTAAATGACCATGGGTACAAAACCACTCGTGGGAAGGTGTTTACACAATCTCATGTGTGGTCGATGTTGCACCATATTAAGGTGGACTATGATAACAATCAGAAAACCCACGGATTGGAGATTAACTTTAAAATCCCGATGAGGATGTATAACGAGAGAATTAATTTAGGACCAAAAACCCTGCGTCAGAACTACTCCACGGTCGCTAAATTTTCTAGTTTAGATGGCAGACTTGGTGGACAAATATACGAAAACAATCGTTTTTATATAACCCTCAACGTGGTTTACCACTCTGCTACTTTATGGCAAGCACCTTATTCGGAGTACCAACAATTTTTATTTGATACAATAGATTCAATGCATAAGGAAGGCAACTCCTACATTAAAATATCCCAATGGATGAACGACAATAATTACTTGACCCCTAGGGGTTCAATTTTCAAGCCCAACCATGCATGGTCGATACACATGAAGAAACAAAAAAGCATCAATAGGTTTGCCAGAACCTATGTTCCAGAGATCACTTCAATTGGTGTTGACATTATATAATAGGTGTACCCTCAAGTTCAGCTTTGGCTTTGCGAACCTTGGTAATCGTGGTTTTGGAACAGGATACAATCTTTTCTATCTCTCTTACTGGGTAACCTTTCTCAATGTATTTAAGTATGAGCTTGGACTTCTCCTTTTGAAGTAATCTTTCTGGAGTGTCTTTTGTTCCAACCTGACGTCCAGAGTAAAGCCCCTTTTCTTTTCTGAGTTTTATCCCTTCCATTTGTCTAGAACGGATCATTCCTCTCTCAAAACTTGACATTATCGACAAAATGGACATTGTGAGCACGCTAAAATTGTCAACCTTTCCATCCTCATCTATGTTTCTAATGTTGGGGTTTCTGCAAACGATAGTAATCCCTTTCTTCGTGAGATCATCCCAAACGGTAAGCACATCTAGGGTATTTCTACCCAAGCGGTCAATAGAATGACAGTGAATTTCAAAAGTCGTCTTTGACTCATTAGCCAAGTGATCATCAATGAGCTTTTTGATTTGACCACCCTTTGGTCGTTCAAACAATGGAATGCTTCCTGAACACATATCGGTAAACACGTAATCGAACTCCTTCAAGTTTTGAAGTTGTCTTTCTGGATTTTGGGATCCATCATCTGAGCTAACTCTGGAATAGAATACTTTCATATTTTGTACCATTTTATAGGTGGTGGCAAAAGTACCCTATTTCTATTTAATGTGCAAGTATTTTGGGGTGTTTTTGTGTACCAGTCTGAAGTATACTCTATTTTGTATAGGTACAGGATGTTTGGTTTTAAAGTTGAGACTATATTTCAATCGTGCCTTCAATATATAATGTACCCGAATATCGGATCAAGTGATTGCAACGAATAGCTGATTAACTTTAATACGGTTTTTTGAGGGGGGCTAACTTTATCCCATTTTTTACTTCCCAGATTTTTAAAGCTAAGATGATTTGTCAAAAAAAAGAGGGTCTGTATTTCTGGAGCAAATTTTTCTGGAGCTATTTTTTTGAAAAATGGATTTGGCAGATTTGCTCGTCAATGTTTTGAATTGATAACCCCATAAAAAAATATGACTACTGGGAACCCCTATATACTCTTTAAATATAAGGCAGGTAGGAGAGCAGGATACCAACCTCTAGGCAGCGTACCCACCCCTCATATTATATACACTTATTTTCTAGGTGGACAAGATGGACGAGGTGAAACTATGTTTTCAAACTTTGCTTCAGCACTAGCACTGGATTATAGGGGGTGCTAATCTTTAATGCCAATGCTTTTTAAAACTTTATAAAAGTCATTTCATCTCGTCCATCTCGTCCATGTGGTCAAAACAAAATCAGACTTTTTTTTAATTATTTTTTATGTAGGACT
>CAMDGU010000124.1 GCA_945897885.1 Chitinophaga pinensis | reverse complement strand
TATGCCATTGTTATATTATCCAAAAATGATCCCGATGTATTAATAGGAGCCCGAAAGGGAAGTCCTTTGGTAGTAGGAATTGGAGAAAATCCGGGTGAATATTTTATGGCGAGTGATGCTACACCGATTGTAGAATATACCCGTAAGGTAAGTTACCTGGAAGACAATGAAATAGCCGTTATAACGAATGGCGAATTGATAGTGAAAACTATTGCTAACGTGAAGAAAACGCCTTTTATCCATCAATTGGAAATTAGCCTGGATGCTATAGAAAAAGGAGGTTATGAGCACTTCATGCTTAAAGAAATTTTTGAGCAACCCAAATCCATACACGATAGTTTCAGAGGACGTATAGACTCAAATACGTTGCAAATTGAAATGCGAAGTTTGAATGAATTTGAGAATAAAATAAGAAACCTTAAACGAATTATCATAATTGGTTGCGGCACATCATGGCACGCTGGTTTGGTTGGTGAATATTTATTTGAAGATTTTGCGAGAATACCTGTAGAAGTTGAATATGCTTCTGAATTTAGGTACCGTAATCCCATTTTATATGCCGATGATTTAGTTATTGCCATCTCCCAATCCGGTGAAACGGCCGATACTCTTGCAGCCCTTGAGCTGGCTAAAAAAGCAGGAGCAACTATTTTTGGAGTTTGCAATGTGGTGGGTTCTTCAATTCCAAGGATGACGGATGCCGGAGCCTATACACATGCCGGACCTGAAATTGGTGTAGCTTCTACCAAAGCTTTTACAGCTCAGGTTACGGTGCTTACGATATTAGCATTGGGTTTTGCCCAGCGCCGTGGCACCATTTCTGATTCTAAATTACGATCTGTGTTACAAGAGTTGGAACGCATACCTGCAAAGGTTGAAAAAGTTCTTAAATCGTGTCAGGAAAGTGTTTTAGCAATAGCAAAAGAATATTGCCATGTTTCAAATTTTCTGTATTTAGGAAGAGGGTATAATTTTCCGGTGGCTTTAGAAGGCGCTTTAAAACTTAAAGAAATTTCATATATACACGCGGAAGGTTATCCGGCTGCCGAAATGAAACACGGGCCTATTGCCCTTATTGATGCCGAAATGCCCGTAGTTGTTATTGCCACGCAAAATGAAATTTACGAAAAAGTATTAAGTAATGTTCAGGAAGTGAAAGCCCGTAAAGGCCGATTAATAGCCATAGTAACCGAAGGAGATACCAAGGTGAAAGATGTGGCTGAACATATTATTGAAATACCTGAAACCGAAGATGCTTTAGTTCCATTATTAAGCACCATTCCACTTCAATTATTATCCTACCACATAGCTGTGTTGCGCGGGTGCAACGTTGACCAACCACGAAATTTGGCGAAGTCGGTTACAGTGGAATAAAACGTGCCTTTGCTAGATATGCGGGCTGATTTTATTGGGCTCATAGGCGATCTAAAATATTTTACCTTTCTATCTGAATTTTCACTTTTTAATGGATTGTGCTTCACTGTACCGTCAAGATCCGAAAGCAATGGAAGCCTAAATTTAATATCCAGTCGGTGCAGCTTTGTCGCTGCATCATGACTTACGTCAATCCGACTTAAAATTAAATCTAGGAACTTCCGCTTTCTAGTGGGGGTTAATTCTTGCCCATCCTTCATTACACTTGACAATTCATCCAACCATTCAAGCCAAGCATCTTTATCGTTTAAATGATTTAACTCCGCACGAGCGCTCTCTATTTACTCATTAAAAATATTAACTGTTTCTTTGCGTTTTGTAAAACGATCAGAATTTTAAAATAAATGGATAAAGTAAATAAAAAAGAAACTCTACACATCTACGTGAGGGTCTCCTCTGCAATACAATCCACTGAGGATAAGAGCAGCCTTAGAACTCAATCCGAGATAGGTGTAAAGTTAGCTGCTCAACTTGGGATGGATTACAAAATCCACAATGAAGGAGGCAAAAGCAGTTCTTCAGACGACCTATTTAATAGACCTGTAATGGCAGCAATAGTTCGTGACATGTCATTAGGTATTATTAAACATTTATACGCCTATAATGCAGATAGAATAAGCAGATCTAACGTAACTTTCTTTCATATTCGTTCGGTCATGGTTAAAAATTCGGTGATCTTTTATACACCAAAAGGAGTGCATAAGACAGAAGACAGTATGGAAAATATGGTCTTAGGAATATTATCTGAGATTGCACAATACGATAATAAAATAAGAGCCGAAAGGTCAAGATTAGGCAAATTAGAAAAAGTTAAACTCAACTATTTTAGAGGTGGTGATTGTTTATTTGGATATAAACTTCAGCACGATGGTATTGGGAATAGATTGGCTGAAAATGAAGAAGAAAGCAAATGGGTAAAATTTGTTTTTCAGGAGTACACTGCTGGCAGAAAACTAACTGAAATAAAAGAAATACTCGAAGCTAATCATGTAAAGACCCGAAGGGGCAATAAAGAATGGTCTTTGGGGACATTACAACTTATGATTAGAACCAAAACGTATACTGGCGTTGATGTTTTTTACGATAAAAAATCTAAAGAAACTGTAATAAATAAAATACCTCAAATAATATCAGATAAACTATTTGCTGAAGCAAATTTAAAGAGGCAAGCTATTTTATTACGCAAAGGACAAATGAATAAAACCACCAAATTTTATTTGTTTAGGGATTTTTTATTTTGCAGTTGTGGAAAGCCAATGAGTGGCAGAATAAAGCATGATGGTAGAGAACAATTATACTATTGTCCGTTACCAGAAAGAAAATTCAATTCTACCATTCCGCAAGATGTTACAGATTGTACTATGAAACGGTCATTAGATATCCCAACAGCTGATGAGGAAATTTGGCAAGTGGTAAAAGGCACATTAAGCAACTCTATTCAAATAAGAGAACAATTTGAAGGTAAAAATTTATTGGGTAAAGGATTAAAGGGTAAAGAGTTTAAAAAATATATTGCTAAAATAAACACTGATATAGTTCAACTCGAAATTGAAAAAGCGAAGGTTGAAAGTGCCTTAATAAAAACCGAAAAAGAAAATGCCCTCGCCCAATATTCTAATGAAGCTGTATATAAAGGCTTAAAGCATGAATTGAATAAATCGCTCACAGAAACTACCATAAAAATAGAGAGCGCTCGTGCGGAGTTAAATCATTTAAACGATAAAGATGCTTGGCTTGAATGGTTGGATGAATTGTCAAGTGTAATGAAGGATGGGCAAGAATTAACCCCCACTAGAAAGCGGAAGTTCCTAGATTTAATT
>CAMDGU010000123.1 GCA_945897885.1 Chitinophaga pinensis | reverse complement strand
CCAATACGAGGGTTTTAATCTCACTCACATCAATGGTTTCTCTGCGTATATGGTCGGCTACCCTGCCAGGGGTACCAATTAATATAGTCGGTGGATGTTTCAAATCTTCCCTGTCTTTTGAGCCGGCTTTTCCACCATAAACAGCGTTGGCTTTATATCCGCTGCCCATTTCTCTCACCACTTGTTCAATCTGTATGGCAAGCTCACGGGAAGGAACGAGTATCAGCACCTGAATGCCTTTCAAGTCGGGATTTAATTGGGCAATAATAGGGAGTAAAAAAGCTAGGGTTTTACCTGTGCCGGTAGGTGAAAGCAACACCACTTCCGCATAGGAAGTGATGGCCTTATAGGCACTTTCCTGCATAGCGTTTAATTCCGTAATGCCTAATTTATTTAAAATTGCTGCTTCATCCTTGTTTTTGCCAACCATGTGGCAAAGGTAGATAATAGCCGCGAGGGAACGGTGGTTAAATGAGTTGGATATTTATTTAAGAAAGTTTGAAGAATTAACTAAACCTTGGATATACTACGTTCAGAGACGAAGTAACTTAATAGGTTTGATAAGGAAGTTGGACTTGGTTGGGAAACTCGGACTAAAGGGCTACTAATAAGGCCAAATTATTCTACATTCAATTCCTGAATACTTTTTATCAGACATAAGTCCATCAATACCCACTCCATTTTTTACTACAGAAACCCATTTCCCATTTTCTTTCTCCAAGGTGTAATCTCCATCTGTTAAAATTATGGACGGTTGTCCAGGAATATTAGACCATAATAAATTTATTATCACAGCATCAGAATCATTATAATCCACATTTATTTTATACTTTTTACCGAGAATTCTAGGCCCAACATGAGAAATTTGAATCATAGTATCTCCTAAACCATTAATATTACCCTGCCATGAAACTGAAGTATCCCCGGTAGTTAATATAAAAGTTTGATAAGCTACTGTAGGCACTTTACATATAACCTTTAAACCATTAAACTGAATATACATTTCATCTGAAAGTGGTTTTAAAGGGTTTATCGGTTTATCCGGTTTACAAGAATTAAGGAGTATTGATAATAATAAAACAGATACCTTCATAAATGAACAAGTTATATTTTTCATATTTTTTTAGGTAATAATACCCTCAAATGTAAGTTATTAAAATGATAGTAACTACACCACCACTCTCTCCACCCAATTCTCCGCAAAACTATAAGGCAAATAATTTAAGGATTCAACCGGTTTGGTAATGATAAAATTGGCTTTTTTCCCTGGTTCAATACTTCCATAATCCTCTTGCAGTTCAAGGGCTGCGGCACCGTTAAGGGTGGCAGCATTAAAAGCTTCTTCGGGCAATAGGTTCATGTTAATACAAGCCAACGAAACCACAAACGGCATACTCAAACATGGGCTGCTGCCGGGGTTATAATCCGTGGCAAGGGTTACAGGCAGTCCCATATCTATCATTTTGCGAGCCGGGGCATAGGGTATTTTTATAAAAAACGAACAGGCAGGTACTGCCACGGGCATGGTTTCTGAATTTTTTAAAGCTTTTAAATCCTCATCAGTCATCACTTCCAAATGGTCTACCGAAATGGCCTTTTTATCAACGGCAGATTGCACCGCACCTATGCTGTTAAACTGGTTGACATGCACTTTGGGTTTTAAATTGAATTTCCAGCCGGCATCCAACAGGCGTTCCATTTGGGCTACCGAAAAATAATTGGTTTCGCAAAACACATCCATATAATCCGCAAGATTTTCGGCAGCTATGGCCGGTAGCATTTCGTTTACAATTAAATCAATGTATTTCTCAGGTGTATTTTTAAGGTCAGCAGGCAAGGCATGAGCCCCCAAAAAGGTAATCTTAACCGGAATGGGCGAAACGGATTTCAGGCGATTGGCCACCCGCAGCATTTTTAATTCATTTTTAAGCGATAATCCGTAACCGCTTTTCACTTCTATGGCTCCGGTTCCCAAGGCTATGGCTTGGTTCAGGCGGTCAAAGGCCGATTCAAACAATTCATTTTCTGTAGCCAGATTTAGTTTGGCAGCGGAGTTTAAAATCCCTCCACCTCGCTGGGCTATTTGCTCATAGGTTAATCCTTTAATTCTGTCTACAAATTCATTTTCGCGGCTGCCGGCATGTATTAAATGGGTATGGCTATCCACAAAACAAGGAAGCATTAATTTTCCAGTGCAATTGGTCACAGGCCCTGAAAATTCAGGAACCGTTTGCATTTCTCCAAAATTTTCAATGGTTCCGTTTTCCGATACCAAAAGCCAGGCATTATCTATGCTTTTAAAATCAGCCATGTCTTTACCCGCCTTAACTTTGGGACGGTTAGTGGTAATTCCGCAAAGGGATTTTATATTGGTGTAAAGATGCTTTTGTGGCATAGGTTATGGGAACGCTGGTATTTTAAATAGGTATGTTTTTCGTTTCAAAAATAACCCTTTATCAATCATAATTTATCTAACTTATCAATGTTATAGGGCAAACACATTTCAAATTTTTTGAATGTCATATACAAAATGCCCCGCAGGGGCTATCAGTTTGTAGTGTTTCAGTCGTTTTGTTTTCTATTGCCCTGTAAGGGCTACCCTTTTTTTATAAAATATAGCCAGAATGGGTTGCCCTTACAGGGCACATATAGCTAGCTGAGAATACATTTTTCTACCAACAGGTAGTCGCTCTGCGACATTGAACAAACATTAAAAATTTGAAATGCGTTTGCCTTGATCTGCACAATCTGCTTTCCTATTTTATTCTCTTAAAAATAAAATAATGCTCATCGCAAAACCAATTATTATTAAACGAATCCATTAACTGATAATTGGCATTTAAATCAACCAGAGAAGTCTTATCTACTATATATTGCTTATTGTAGGAATAGCGGTAAATGGTATCGCGGGTAAAGTTCTTACCCAACACCAAATAGGTGGTTTTACCCTTTGCACTAAAGCTATCGGCTATATGATTTAAGGTTTTTAAACTCATAACCTCGGCATTAGCTTTGGTAAAATGCACGTAGGTGTTAAACACTTTTTCGCGAGGTAAATAAAAGGGCTGGTAATGGTAATACACCGCAGATTCCATCATATAATCAGGTTCCGAAATAATAACATCCTCTGATTTAATCTTTGAGGCAAACCATTTTCCGGCATCTTTACTATCGCTTCGCAATCCGTTTAAATCGTAGTTATAGGAATCTTTCCCTTTGATAAAGGCCGTATATAAAATGAAAGAAAAAACCAGTACACCAATGGATACTGGGTACATCCACTTACT
>CAMDGU010000122.1 GCA_945897885.1 Chitinophaga pinensis | reverse complement strand
ATAATAAACAAATTTGCCCCGATTCTTCAGGAGATACAAAAAAGCGACGTATATCAGAAGGGCAGGAGAGGGGTTGGTTTTTCATAACCCTTTCAATATACCCGGCCAACAAACTACCATTTGAAAAAGCCACATTTGCAAAACGGGCTGTATTAATTTTGAAAATATCTGAATACGAAATAATCAAATTCTCCATCAATTTTTTGGAGGCTCCCATTATGTTTACAGGATTGGCAGCTTTATCTGTACTTACGCAAAAAAAATACTCGGGTTTGTTTTGGGCCAATAGAGCTAATAATTTTTCCGCCTTGAATAAATTATTATCCAGCATGGCTTCTATGGAATATGCATCCTTTTCACTGCGAACATGCTTATGGGCGGCAAAATTGGCCACAATATGCCATGGCCCTTCATTCAAAAACAGTTTCTCAAAAACTGGGTCGCCAAAGTTTACGGTATAGGTTACAAACGATTCGGGAATATTTAAACCTTTGGAACTTCTTACATCACGCACCAGCTCGGTCAATCCGTTTTCATTGGTATCAATTACAAATACTTTAGCAGGTTTAAAAGCCAGCATGGCTTTGATGTAACTGCTGCCTATAGTTCCAGCACCACCTATTACCATTACATTTTTTCCATTAATGGCTTGCGACATTTTTTGGTGATTGGATACTAAATCCTGTTTAAAGAAACTCTCATTTCTTAGAGTAATATGTTGGTTAATAAAGTTGGGTATGTTTAGGGAGAGCAAGGGAGGGTAAGGTTAAGGTTGAGGCTTAGGTTGAGGTCAAGGTTTTAAAATATATCTTTTGCGGATTGTATTCCTGAAAAGTAGCAACTTTTACGGAATGTGTTCCTGGTAAGTTGTATATTTAGTTAGGCCTGAAAAAACATACTAATTCAATAAAGTAAGTATTATGGAAACAAATTATTTAAAATAGTTTGCAGGTATCTTAATAAAAATATCATAAACCTTGCAGAAAAATAACCTTCCCTTAAAACTAAAGTTTAAAAGTCTTACCTTAAAAACAAGGATTCGGGTTAAGGTGCGGTGGGTTATACAAAACCGCAGGTTCACGAACACCTATTAAATAAACTTATATGGTGAGTAAACGGCGGCGGTTTAATGGGTTGAGCTTGGGAGCATCGTTTTGTCTTGATTTTTTGGTTCTTTTTTATCAAGGAAATCGAAGATTCATGAACACCTATAAAGGAAAATATAAAAGTGAATAAAAAGAACGTTAACTCAATAATATATAGAACATATTGAACTGATATGCTTTCTTCTTTTATTTCTCTCCTTTTTTGTTTGCCCAAAAAAGGAGCAAAAAAAGGCACCAACAAAACCAACTGCAAAATTTTCACATAAATTACCCGTAAGGTTAAAAAGTAGTTATGGAAATTTTGCAGTTCGCTCTTTTGTTGGATCCCAGCCGCACCCATGCGGATGATGCCATTCGGACGAATATTTTCTTCATTAAAAATTGACTTTTTGATATTCGACTATTCAGGGTTTGAAGTTTAGGGTTTAGAGGTAACAATCTTGTCTAAATTATCCAATACGGGTGATGGATTCCAGCCTAATTCTGCTCTGGCTTTTTTATCTGAGAAGGTAAGTGTTGATTGAATTTTTTTAAGTTTTTGAGAGTTAATGGGGCTTTTGCTTCCAAGTATATCGCCGATTTTGGCAATAAGCGTTGCCACCATTTGGGGTATTTTTAAAGGATTTTTAATGTTTAATGCTTTTGCCATTCCTTTTTCCAGTTCGTCAAAGGTGGGGTGATAGCCATCGGTTAAATTATAAATACCTGCTTTACCATTTAGACTGGGAATTAATTCAGCTACATCATTTGCCAGCACCATTGATTTTTTAACATCTGCCTCACCAATAGAAAAATAAAATCCTTTTCTTAAAGCTTTTATCATAGCACCCAAATTTCCGGGCGGATTTGGTCCTGCTATCAGCGGCAATCTCAAAATGTAGTATTCTATATTTTGAGCCTTGCACCAATGTTGGATGATTTGTTCCGCTTCTATTTTGCTCTTGCCATAGGCATCGGTAGGATTTAAGGGGCTGTTTTCGTCTATTTCAGTGCCTTCCGTTATACCGTAAACGGCAACACTGCTTATAAATATAAATTTCTTTAGAGAAGATTTATTCTCCAATCCTGCTAAAAGATTTTCAGTTCCTTGAACATTTACTTTAAAAAAGTCTGCTTTTTCTTCATCTGTTTTGGGAACCTTGTGTGCTTTACCTGCAGAATGAATTACCATATCTACTTCCTGTATTTTCGGAATTTCATTTGACAAATTACATTGTATTTCATTTACTGAAGATTGCCCTAATGAAAGAGATGGCACCTGTAAAATATTTAAATGATTACGGATGGCTTGGCCCAAAAAACCTGAACCTCCGGTGATTAAAATCATTTTAATAATAATTTAATTTCTTCTAAATATTGGTTTGCCAATACATCTCTATTAAATAGAGTTCTTGCCACTCGTCCTGCATTCACAGAAAGTTTTTCGTGCAAAATTTCATCATCAGCCATTTTCAATATTGCATCGGCAAGTTCCTTTGGATTATTTGGCGAAACATTAATTCCGCAATTTTCTTTTTCAATGAGCTCCTTTATCCAACCCGTTGTTGTTTGAATAATGGGAACACCGGCAGCAAAGGAATCAAATATTTTGTTGGGACAACTCGTATTTTGAGTTTCATTATCCAAGGTTGTAAATAATGTTGCTCTCGAACTTTTTACCCATTTCGGGAGTTCCTTTTTTGGCAACAGCCCCCAAAATTCAATATTATTTAATTCTAAATTTCGTTTGATAAGTTCCAGTGCGTTTCGTTCTGCTCCATCACCAATGAAAATTATTTTAATGTCATTTTCCCTTCCAGATTTCTTGATAATGTGAGCCGCCTCAAGAATTAGTTTGCAATTATGAATAAACCCTAATGAACCTATATGGGTAAATAATTTGGCATCCGCTGAAATTTCGGAATTTGTTTTTTTTATATCAAAAAGTTCTAAATCACTTCCATGTGGTATGGTTACACATTTAACATTGGAATATCGTTTTTGAATATTATTCTTTTGACCTCCGGAACAAGCAACAACGAGATTAGCATTATTATAGAGGAGTTTTTCAAAACTTAAAGCAAGGTGTATTAATCGCTTATTTTTTATTTTACCCATTTCAATTCCTCCTCCCGGCCATAAATCCCGTATTTCAAAAATGAAAGGTTTTCGTCTGAAGAATTTTGCTAGTAAACCCGGAATGCCTATAGTTATTGGCCCCGAACTGGAAATAACTAAATCAGTTTTTTGGGTAAGAGCAAAATAGGAAGAAGTTAT
>CAMDGU010000121.1 GCA_945897885.1 Chitinophaga pinensis | reverse complement strand
GGTTTGGCAGTTTCAAGTTCTTTTACCATTTCTTTGTGCATTGCCAAGTTATATTTATGGGGTTCACCTAATGGATAGGTATATATATAGCGCGATGCCGATTTTCGATTGGCATAAACAAATATTTCAGGTTCCGAACCAAGTATGCCAATTTTATCTTCTTTGGTGGTGTTTTCATTAAGGTATTTGGCTATTTCTGGTGCCTCCACAAATGGATTAGAAAAATAGACGCGTTTATTTACCAATTCTAGATCATCGGCAAAATAATAATCCTTACCTTTTTTGATGGTTGCAAAACCAATTACTAATACCACAGCAATAGGAAATACCTTTACAATAGGATTATCCCAGCTTTTTGAAATTAACATTCTGATATATTCCAATGAATTGGCTACCAATAACCCTAATGCCGGCAAAGCCAAAATAAAATAATGCTCTCTGAAATAAAATCCTGGGCAAACAGCGGCAAAGCCAAATAGGACAATGGTTGTAGAAATAATTTTTTGAAAAAGAGATTGTTTGTTTAGCCAAACAAATACAATTCCTACAAAAGCTAAAAGCCAAATTAGAGGGTATTCGTCAAACATTTTATCAAACGAAGCATGAAAATAAAATTTAACATCCTTCCATTTCAAAGTTAATGAAGCATAATCCTTGGCATAATCTACCGTCCAAAACCAAAATTTTTCAAACGCGCCAGTGTAATACATTATTGCAAGCACCAAAAGGTATGGGATAACGGCCCCTGCTGAGAATACCAACGAATTTTTTAGTAAACTTTTCCAGTTTACAGGTTTTGAAAATAATTCGGCCACCAATAGTAATAATCCCGCCATCACAATAAAAACTGCTGCTTGCTGCTTCATTAAGAGAGCCAACCCAAACATTAATCCAACTAAGGCTGCATAATTCCATCCTCTTGTTTCATAATATTTAGTAAAAAAGAAAAGTCCAAGCATGGCATACAAGTTAATAAAATGCGTGGCATGGGCAGCAAATCCAAAAAATGGCATGCTGATAGATAGTAAACCATAAACTGTGGCTGATACCAAAGCTGCCATAGGGTTAAATAATTTCTTAAAGGAAACATATAATAGTATTATCGTTCCTATAGACATAAGCATTAATCCGGTATGAATACCCGTTGGTGAACTTCCAAAAATGGCTATAAATAAGGAATACATTCCAAATATACCGGGAAGCTTCATGTTGTATGCATCCAAATAGGGCACACCTCCCTGCAGTATTAAATTGCCCATATACGCATATTCTCCTTCATCCCGCTCAAATGGAACACCAAGTAATCTGTACCTTATTGACAGTATGAGTAATAATACAGCCGCTAAAACAATCGAATAGTAATTGATTGTTAAAGGTTTAGTTTTATTAGTATTTGAAAGGTGGGAGGTGTTTTTATTCTGGTTTTGCTGTTTAGCTTTCTTACTTGCCATAACGTGTTAATTCTGTTTAATGAGAGTGCCAAAAATAATTAAAAAGAACCATACCGTTTTTGTTTATTAGTTATGGTTTTAAAAGAGGTATTTTATTTTAGAACTTGGTATAAGATGATTTTAGAAATCCTTCATTTCATTTAGGTTTGCTCTAAAACCTGAAACCTGCCGATATACATACGGTATTGATAGATACAGCCTGATAATATTCCGAAACTATTCCGTTAAGTCCTACCAAAAGTTGTTTATTTTCCTTTTGCCACAAGGCATAGTTTGCATGTAAGGATACTTCCTGCCTCACCAACCCATTGTTTAGTGCCATTCTTCCTTCCACTCCCATGTCAAATTTTTTACCAATTCGCCAGTTGGCATTGGTAGTATATTCAAAATAAATTTTGTTTGAAAAGGTTTCAGCCATGCCGCCAATCCCAAATTTTAAAAGAAAATTAGGGTTGTTCACAAAATTAAACTGAAGCGGTTGAACATCAAATGTGGCGTAATAATCTACTTTATCAAGGCGTTGTTCTGCAATACTCAAGTATCTGGCAGAGTAAGAAAAATGACCTTTACTACCCGAAATTTCAGGAACCCAAACATGAAATTTGGATGGATAAAAACTGCCTCTTGCTGAAATACACATTTTTTCAAAAGGTATTTTTTTAGGAGAATCATCTTTCTTTATTGATTTTTCATGATCCCTATTTTCAAGTGGTTCAGATTCGTTTAATGGCTCGTTTGGTTCCACTCTGTTTAATGGCTCACGGGGTTTTGCAGAATCAGGAATTGGAATAATATCATAGGATTTACCTACTTGTATAGGTTCATCTAATTTCAACTCACTAAAATCAATTACTGACAAAATATTAAACAATATGTTACATCCGTCTATTAAACACCCGGGATCTATTTCTGAATTACTTCCTCCTGAGTTATTGCTGTATCCTTTGTTTCCTGAGCTGCCTGATTTAGCATCAGACCCGCGGTTGTGGTTTCCTGAACTTTTTTTTAAATCTTCTACTTTTTGAGAATAAGCAGAAAAGCAAAGACAAATTGTGCTGAGAGTAATAAAACGTTTAAACATAATTTTTCCCTTGAAAGCAATTGATTTGACAAAATATGTGCCAACTGCTTTCAAGGGAAAAAATGTTATTTTTTTTGTAGGTTTTTGTAGAAAAATGCGAACAGTGCTGATTACACAATTATCCAGGTTTTTTCTCCTGATAGTATTTTTTTAATGGCATTCTTCCTTTTAAGGCTCTAATTCCTTCTTTTTGGTAAGCCATTCCTTCCTTGTATACCGGCCGTTCATCGGCATATAATATTCCGAATGGACGTGGGAAACGTTCTCCGTTAAACGTGATGTCAAAAAAGTGGGAAAGCAAATTAGTTTTGGTCTTATGGCAGTCCTAAGTTTTCGGTAAATGGCAAAGCAAGTGGCAAGAAAGATTTAGCATTACAGGCCATTGCTCATGGTTCGACCGATGTGGCGCAAATCGTTATGGGAGCCAATGATTCACAAAGCATTAAAACTATTGCAGAGTGTGAATCCTATCCGCGAACGTCCATCATTAGAGCCTGTAGTCATTGCATTGCACACGGCTATGATATGGTAAGCGGAGCCAAGCGTCAAGCTAATGCCGTTAAGTCGTGGTATTGGCCCAAGCAGAGCAAGGCGTGGCAGATCATTGGCAACGGTTGTTAACATTGAAGGGATTGTAAAAAGTTAATATAAATAAACTAAATTTGGTTAGTTTGCAAGTTGTTAACCAAACCTTTATGCTTTATCGTTTTCTTAAATTTATTATAGGCTATGCTGTTGAACTTTATTTTAAAGAAGTTCAATTACGCAATGAAGACCGTCTTCCCCCTAGCGGACCTGTTATTTTTTTGCCAAACCACCGCAGTGCCTTTATGGATCCTATTG
>CAMDGU010000120.1 GCA_945897885.1 Chitinophaga pinensis | reverse complement strand
AAAACATTGCTTGGTTTGTTGTCTCTTTGTTTAATAAATTCCTTTAAAACCACTTCCAATGATTCGTCATCCGATTCATTCGGCTGCACCAAAACACCTGATGGCTTATGAAAAGCCAATAGGTGATTGTCTTCGTGAAGGATGCGGTTTTTTATTTCGTCAAATGTCATTTTGGTTATTTTTTTACCACATAGAAGGATAGGAACATAGGTTTTCACATAGTCCATCTATGTGTTTTCTATGTGAACTATGTCCTATGTGGTTCAATTTTAAAATTAAATAATATTCACTTCAGGAGTTAACACTACTCCAAATTTTGCTTTCACTGAATCAATAATTTTATAGGCCAAATCAATCAATTCTTTACCCGTTCCACCGCCATAATTTACCAAAACCAAAGCCTGTTTTTCATGAACGCCAATATTTCCAAAACGTTTGCCTTTCCAGCCGGCTTGTTCTATAAGCCAAGCTGCAGGTATTTTTACTTTTCCATCCGAAGCTGGAAACGATTTTATAGTTGGATTGTTTTTTTGAAGCTTTTCAAACACAGAAAATTCAATCACAGGATTTTTAAAGAAACTTCCTGCGTTGCCCAATAGGGCAGGGTCAGGTAGTTTGCTTTGGCGAATGGCAATAACCGCTTTACTTATATCGGCAATCGTTGGTTTGACGATATCCCATTCTTTTAATAATATTTCTATATCCCCATAAGAGGTATTTAAAACGGGTTTTTTACTGAGTTTAAAGGTAACAGAGGTGATAAAGTATTTTCCTTTAGCTTCATGCTTAAAAATACTTTCACGATAACCAAAATTGCATTGTTCGTTAGTGAATTTTTCAAGTTCACCGGTTTGAATATTTAAAGCTTCCAGTTCTTCAAACGTATCTTTAATTTCAACGCCGTAAGCCCCGATATTCTGCATAGGTGCGGCTCCAACGGTGCCGGGGATTAAGGATAAATTTTCTATGCCACCCCAGTTTTTATTTACACAATGTATTACTAAATCGTGCCAAATTTCACCACCGGCTGCTTTTACCCAAATATGGTTTTCATCTTTCTTGGTTACTTTTATTCCTTTCAAATTATTTTTTAATACCAAGCCCGCATAATCTTTAGTAAACAAAACATTGCTGCCACCGCCTAATATCAGAAAGGGTATTTCAGAGAGTTTTTTTTCCTGGATTAAATTATGCAATTGAGAGACAGAATTGACTTCAACAAATTGTGAAGCCAAAGCAGAAATACCAAATGTATTGTAGGGGAGGAGATTGGTCAATTTTGTTTGTAACCGATTATTTATTGTTCAAGAAGATTTTTTAAAGTTTTTGGACTAAAATCGAAACCATTTTCCCAACAAATTCCTCCAAATTGATCTATAAAAACTTTCGAGAAATAATCTTCCTGCAATAGTTTAAGTGATATTCCTTTGTCTAGAAAAGGTTCAATATTTACAGTTCCATTTTCTCCATCTGAAAAACTTAACCATAATTTATAGCCTGTAAGGGGTTTAACTTCTTTAACTTTTAACATTATAACTATTTTATTTTAATGGCTCAATTCTTTTTAATTCTTCTTTTTGTCTGGCTAATTCCCAATCTTCTAGCAGTTCAGCACGATGTTCATCAGCCCATTCTAAGATAAGTGCCTTAGCCCTTTTAGGTAATGAACCCTCCATTATTTGAAGGGTATGAATGTTAAGAACAGCTTCAAATTCTCCATACTTCGCATGAAAATGAGGAGGATTATGTTCGTTGTAATACATTGCTATAATAATTCCGAAAAAGCGCGATATCTCAGGCATTCTTTAATTTTTTCGAATACAAAGATAATTTAGGTTTTAATTTAATTTTATAAATTTTGGTTCAAACTTATTCTTTAATTTTAAAAACCTTTTGTGGGGATTGGAGTTTAGTAGATATTGAAATGAAAATAATTAACATACAAGCACTTAGAGGTCCTAATATTTGGAGTATTGACCATGGAAATTTAATTCAAATGCGTGTTGAATTTGAAAATAGTCAGAATATAGCCGCTGAAAATTTGGTTAAACTAAATAAAAGTTTGGGTAATCTCTTAAATAGTTCAGATTGGAATCGGATTGAATTGACGAAAAAAACAGATTTAACCCTTGTAGATTTCATTGTAAAATTGGCTATGGCCCTTCAAATTATATCAGGATATAACGTAAGTTTTAGTTTAACCAGCAAAAAGAAAGAACAAGGAATTTGGGTTCTGGTTTTTGAATACCAAAATGAGGAAGTTGGAGAATATGTAGCAGAACTTTCGGTTAAAATAATTCAAGAAGTATTGGCTGGAAGGTCTTACGATTTAATGAAGGATTTGGAAAATTTAAAAGATTTACAAAATCTTCCTCAACCTAAAGCGATTACTAATACTATCCCAATAATTGCCATTACAGGCAGCAACGGTAAAACCACCACCACACGATTAATAGCGCATATAATAAAAAATCATGGCTATAAAGTTGGATTTACAACCAGTAATGGTATTTATATTAACGATACCATGATTTCGGAAGGAGATACCACCGGGCCAATCAGTGCAAAAATTATTTTAGAAAATCCTGAAGTGGAATATGCTGTATTGGAAACTGCCCGCGGCGGTATTTTACGTTCAGGGTTAGGTTTTAAACAGTGTGATATAGCTGTGGTAACCAATATTCAGGAAGATCATTTAGGGATTTCAGACATTCATACGTTGGATGATTTGGCACATGTAAAAGCTGTGGTTCTTGGTGCCGTAAAACCTGA
Organism: Chitinophaga pinensis; assembly: GCA_945897885.1. Classification (GTDB taxonomy): domain Bacteria; phylum Bacteroidota; class Bacteroidia; order NS11-12g; family UBA9320; genus JABWCE01. The sequence goes on along the minus strand of CAMDGU010000120.1, from coordinate 648 downwards.
GGGTTATGCCGTGTTGAATGCTGATAATGCCTATACAGTAAAAATCGGGAAAAGGGCTCAATGTAAAGTGGCATACTTTAGCATGGATGCTCAAAATTCTGTAGTGAAAGAACTTTGCGAAAGGGGAGGTGTTGCCGCAGTTTTAGAAGAGGGATGGATTACTTTGTTAAAGGATAATTCTAAAATAAAAGTTCAAAAAGTGAGTGAAATTCCAATCACATTTGGAGGGAAAATTTCGTTTATGGTTCAAAATGTTTTGGCAGCTACTTTGGCTAGCTATGTATCAGGTTTTAAAACAGAGGAAATTGCTGAAAGCCTTTTGACTTTCATACCATCACCCGAGCAAACACCCGGTAGATTAAATATTTATAGTTTCAAAAATTTTAAGGTGATGGTGGATTTTGCGCATAATTTGGATGCCTTTAAAGGAATAAAAGAATTTTTGGATACTGTGGATTCCCCTCAAAAAATTGGAATCATCATAGGTACCGGCGACCGTCGTGATGAGGATATCCGTGATTTTGGAAGAATTGCAGCCCAAATGTTTGACCACATACTTATCAATCAAGACAAATTTTTAAGAGGAAGAAAAGCTGAAGAGATTGTTGATTTATTGATAGAAGGAATTAAATCGGCCAATACAAATGC
>CAMDGU010000119.1 GCA_945897885.1 Chitinophaga pinensis | reverse complement strand
CTAAAAGCGTGTTTTTAAAATCTTCGTAGCCTTCGGTTCTGGTATTCACAAATTCCTTATCTTCCAACCCAGCTTTTACAATGTAATACAACATCATATTGAGCAAAGCCACATTGGTTCCGGGTCTAAGTTGCAAATGATAATTGGCATATTTTACCAATTCGGTTTTGCGCGGGTCAATCACAATCAGGGTTTTACCCTTCATGGCCCGCTGTTTTATTTTAGCGCCTGTTACAGGGTGTGCATCCGTTGGGTTGGCACCTATCACCATCATACAATCGGTGTATTTAATATCTATTACCGAATTGGTGGCAGCTCCTGTTCCAAATGTACGCTGCATTCCCAAGGCTGTTGGCGAATGGCAAACACGGGCACAACTGTCAATATTATTGGTTCCAAGCACCACACGCATAAATTTTTGAATTAAATAATTCTCCTCATTGGTACCTCTGGCAGAAGAAATTGCACCAATATAGTCGGGACCATACTTGGTTTTTATCTCCTTCATTTTATCGGCTATAAAATCGTAGGCTTCATCCCAGGTAGCTTCTTCAAATACACCGTTGCGTTTTATTAAAGGTGTTTTCAAACGCTCAGGGTGATTATAAAAAGAGAAAGCATAACGTCCTTTCAAACACGTATGACCTTGATTTACTTCGGCATCCAAAGGCGCTTGGATAGATTTAATTTTACCGCCTTTTACGGCAACTTCCAAGTTGCAACCCACACCACAATAGGTGCAAATGGTATCTACTTTTTTATCAACCTGAATGGATTTAGATTCAAAAATATCGGAGATTGCTGATGTTGGACAAGCCTGAGCACATGCTCCGCAACTCACACAATCCGACAATCCGAAGGTAGTTTCCTGACCTTTCACAATATGGCTGTCAAACCCACGACCTGCCATGCTCAATACAAACTGTCCCTGAACTTCATCACATGCGCGAACGCAACGGAAACAGTTGATGCACTTGCTCATATCACTCGTCATATAAGGATGACTTAAATCCTTTTTACGATCCAAATGGTTTTTACCTTCGGGATATCTTACATCCCTTACCCCAACTTTGGCGGCCACTTCCTGCAATTCGCAATTGTTGTTTACCTCGCAGGTCAAACAGTCCAAAGGATGGTCGGTCAAAACCAATTCCACAATATTTTTGCGAAGCTTTTGAATTCGGTCTGAATCGGGATAAATATACGAATTAGCCATCACCGGAGTATGGCATGAAGCCTGGGCTTTGGCATTTCCGTTTTGTGATAAAGCCACATCCACGCTGCACACACGGCATGAACCGAATGGGTCCAAGTTTGGGGCATCGCACAAAGTGGGAACGGCTTTATTCCCAAAATTTCGTTTAATAAATTTTAATATGGTTTCCCCTTCCTCAATGGGGTAGGGTTTGTTGTTTATATATGCAACTGAACTCATTTATAGTATTAATTAAAATAAGGTGCTAATTCGTTTTCAAAATAGTTTAAAGCATTTCGCACAGGAAGCGGCAATCCTCCGCCCAAGGCACATAAGGAACCTATTTCCATTGTGGTTATTAAATCGGTAAATAATTCTTTGTCAATTTTATAATCCTCGTTTCTGGCTTTGCTCAATAATTCGTAACCGCGGGTAGAACCCAAACGACAGGGGAAACATTTACCACAACTTTCGTGTGCAGTAAATTGAAACAGATGTTCCAGATACTTTATTAAAGGATAATCTTGCGGAATACAAACTACCGAAGCATGACCCATCAAAAATCCGTTACTTGAAAACGATTCAAAGTCAACGGTGAGGTCATTTATTTTTTCAACAGGAACCAAGCCGCCCAAAGGACCGCCAATGTGCATGGCTTTAATCGGCGATTTAAATCCGCCTCCCAATTCATTAAACACTTGGGAAAGTGGAGTTCCCATATCTACCTCATATATTCCAGGGGTTTTAAAAAATCCATCCAAAGAAACCAGTTTGGTTCCGGTAGATTTGCCCACTCCGATGGAGGCGAATTTTGCTCCCCCGTTTTTAATTACCCAAGGAATACAAGCCAAGGTTTCCACATTATTGACAACAGTTGGTTTGTTAAACAATCCTTCCTGGGTTGGATAAGGTGGCCTTACTCTCACTTCAGGTCTTTGACCTTCGATTGATGAAAGTAAAGCAGTTTCTTCACCACAGATGTAAGCTCCCTGAGCTTTAATTAATTTAAAATCAAAAGAGAATTTGGACCCTAATATTTTTTGTCCCAACAAATTTTTGGAATACAAATCTTTGATGGCCTGGTCAGTAATTTCAATAGCTTCGGGATATTCACCCCGGATATACATCACTCCTGCATTAGCGCCGGTAATGTATCCGGCTATCATCATTCCCAACAAAACAGAGTGTGGCTGAAACTCTAATAAATATCTATCGCTGTATGCTCCGGGGTCTCCTTCATCGGCATTGCACACAATGTATTTTTGGTTACCAGCCGAGTTTTTACACGATTCCAGTTTAAAAGCAATTGGAAATCCTGCACCACCTCGTCCACGCAATCCTGAAATTTTTAACTCGCTTAATAAGTCATCAGCCGGTGTTTTTAATACCGTTTCCAGTAATTTATAATAGCTGTCAATACCTTCAAATGGATTGGTCAAAACAGGAGTACCAATTGACTTTACATTGTATTTTTCCTGTGAAGCGGTTTCTCCTTTTTTAATGGCTTCAATATTTTGAATATCGTTTCCTGAATAGTTTTTACCATCTAAAAAGAAAGAACTGTTTTCGTAGCAACGGCCAAGGCAGCACATTTCACCAATTTCTTCAGACTTAAAATGCCCACCTAATTTATTTAACAATTCAGGCTGGGTTCCTGCAGTCATGCAGGCTGAGCCATTGCATACATATACTTTTTTGCCTTTATTCTCCGGTCTTAAAAAATCATAAAAAGTAGCAGTGCCATAAATATTGGCTTTGCCCATTATAAACTCATCCGCCAAGCTATCCATCTTTTCTGTAGATGGTGTTCCGGTTTGCGATGCCGCTATGCCAAGCTCTTCAAAAAGATTTTCTCTTAATCCCTTGCGGCCTGATAATTCACTTAAATTTTTTGACATTTCTTTTTTTATTTTTTAACAAACAGCATTCGGATTGGGGTAATTATCACTCTGATCCTCGAGCGTATTGTCAAGGCAAACAAAATCTTTTTCTATCAATAAAAATAATTGTTTTCCCATCCCAATGTCTATTTTATTTTCTAGCCCTATTATTTCAGTTTCTACCCACTCCTTTTTTAGATTTTCAGGAATTGTAACCGTAACCGTATTGCCCTCAAAGTTTGCCGATATTTCATTGCTGTTGGCTTTGCTTTGCAAGGCATACACCAATTCTGAATTTCCAAATTCAGTCTTTTCCACTAAATAACCCGTGGCTCCAAAATAATCCACTTCCGACTTTGAAAGTCTAATTCTTATTGAGTTTCCTTTAATTCTTAATTTCAT
>CAMDGU010000118.1 GCA_945897885.1 Chitinophaga pinensis | reverse complement strand
CAGGTTTTTCGGGCAAGGATGTAAATAAAATATTTATTACCATTGCTTTAAGTATTGGGATTTTTGGAGGTACTATGGGGTTAATTTTCGGATTTGGATTATCCAATGTTATTGATCAAATACCTTTTAATACAGCCGCTTTGCCTACTATCAAAACGTTTCCGGTAAATTATAATCCTAAGTTTTATATGATTGGAAGCATATTTTCATTAGTCACAACCTATTTTGCAGGCTACTTCCCATCGCGCAAAGCAAGTAAAATTGATCCTGTAATAATAATAAGAGGCAAATAGTATGAACGAAATAATATTAGAAGCCAAGGCTATTTCCAAATCGTTTCACGACCCAATAACAATTCAAATTTTAAAGGAAATTAGCTTTTCGATGTACAAGGGTGATTTTGTTTCCATAATCGGCAAATCAGGTTGTGGCAAATCAACCTTGCTTTATATTTTGAGTACTATGGACACCGATTATGAAGGAGACCTGTTAATTGATAATGTACCCATGCGAAATAAGAAGGAGGCAGAACTGGCAAGTGTTAGAAACGAAAAAATTGGGTTTGTGTTTCAGTTTCATTATTTGTTAAATGAATTTTCGGTGTTGCGAAACGTAATGCTTCCGGGTTTAAAATTAGGAAAGCATTCCGCAAAAGAGGTAGAAGAAAGAGCCTACCAAAAGCTTAAAATTTTGGGTATTGAAAACGAAGCTTTAAAAAAACCGAATCAACTGTCAGGTGGCCAAAAACAACGGGTAGCTATAGCCCGTGCTTTAATTAATGACCCGCTAATAATAATGGGAGATGAGCCTACCGGAAATTTGGATAAAAAAAACAGCGAAATAGTTTTTAGTATTTTTCAGGAACTGGCTGAGGTGTATAATCAATCGCTTTTAATAGTAACGCACGACAATGAATTTGCTGCCCGAACCCATAGAACCATTGAGATGGAAGATGGTAGGATACTAAAGATGTAGTAGATAACTAAGAATAGGCTATGAACCTCCTCCGCCCTGATTCGTGTCTTCACGAATCGGAATAAAAAGTGAGTGAATTATTTTTGATTCGTGAGGACACGAATCAAGGCATGGGATTTTGTATTGCAAAATTAAATGGCTAATTTCATAATTTTTAATACAATTTTGATTTGTTTACTTTAAAATTTAATTTAGCAAAATGAAAAACCTATTCATAAAAGTTGTTTTTATTTCTATTTTACTGTTTTCTTTTCAAGAACTATTTTCTCAGGTTTTAGTTGAAAAAGGGATTAAAAATGGTGGATCTGAACCAAACAAGGAAGAGGATTATGAAAGACTCCAGCAGAGTGTTGTTTATTTTGTTGTACCAGATTACTTATTTGAAGATGTTGATAAGGAAGAATTTACTAAACAAATTAAAAAGTGTTGGACATATTCAAAACACATTGAGGTAGTAAATGAAAAAGAGTCGCAGAATCATTTATCAGATGAAATGGCCGCATTCTTCACAATTGGTTATACAGTAACCGATGCAAGATTTTCAGATATTTACTTTGAACTTTGGCAAGTTAGGCAAAATCGTGTAAAAATGTATGGACCAAAAGTGAAATTTGGAAGAATTGCTTTATACCTTCCATGTGAAATATATTCCAAACTTATTCATGCTAAAAAAGGTGAAATAACAGAAATTGTAAATGGGAAATTAAAATATCTTAATTTTAATGCAGGCATAACCTCTTTTTATTTAAAAAATTTTTGCAATCAACTTGAAAACCGTAAAGGCCTAGAAGATCCTATTAGAAATGAAAAAATTAAAGAATTAGCTACCGATACCTTATACATTGTTGAGACATTTTTGGAAGAAATGAAACCTAGTGAAGGAAATTGTAAAAAGGAGGTTCACAATTCTAATGAAATTGAACATTATGCATATCCATATAAGATAATAAGTCGAGAAGAGTTAGAAGAAAAGTTATCTAGTAATAGAAGTTTTTACTTTTTAGACACATATCCAAATTGTAGGTATTATAATGTACATTATAATACCTACACTCTTCTCTGGGGCCTCTGGTATGGTAATTTTCCTTTTAATTATGAAAAGGAATTAAAGAAATGGTCAAAAACTATTGAAAATGCTCTCAAAAAGAAATGATTTTTGTATTTGCCGCATTTCTGCCTTTTGCCTTGCTTCGTATCCAAACGTCGCAATACCTTCAATATTTAAAAACTATTTAACGTATTTACTTTAGTTTATCGAAATTACCCATCCCGTCTCGGCATATTGGGCACCCCTATACTGAATTTTTCTTTGCGGTATTTTGTAAAATCTAGTGGATTTTTGGCCATTTCCATATTTTCAATGCGCTGATTATGGATACGGTTGGCCATATTTAGGGCTGCTGTAAACGATGAAACATTGGCTGTTCCTTTGCCTGCCAGTGAATAAGCAGTGCCATGATCAGGCGAGGTACGAACAATTGGTAACCCGGCAGTAAAGTTTACTCCATCCTCAAAAGCCATATATTTAAACGGAATTAATCCTTGGTCGTGATACATTGCCAACACCGCATCAAATTGGCTAAACTGGTGATTGCCAAAAAATCCATCGGCTGAGTAAGGACCCCAAACTACCATCTTTTCGGCTTGGGCTTTTTCTACGGCAGGTTGTATTATTTCTATTTCCTCACGACCTATTACGCCACCATCACCCGAATGAGGATTTAATCCCAACACGGCAATTTTTGGTTTAATAATTCCAAAATCTATTTTTAACGATTCATGAATAACTCTAATTTTTTCAAGTATTAGTTCCTGAGTTAGCAAAGAAGACACATCTTTTAAAGCAACGTGTTCAGTAACCAATCCTACCCGTAAATTATCCGAAACCAGCATCATGGCGTAGTTTTCAGCACCCATTTCTTTTGCCAAATATCCAGTGTGTCCGTTAAATGGGAAGTCGTTGCTTTTAATACTGTGCTTATCAATAGGAGCGGTGCAAATGGCTTGAATCTGTCCGTCTTTTACATCGGCCATGGCCATTTTTAAAGCTGCTAATGCAAATTTTCCTCCTGCTTCTGAGGCTTCTCCAGGTTTAATTGTAATTTCCTCCTCGGTACAAATTCTAAGATTGAGTTTGCCTTCTTCACACTCGGAGGTGTGTTTTATGATTTTATAAACCGGTTTATCTGTTAGTTCCAGCAGGTTTTTATAAAACTTAATGGATTGAGGATTGGCATATAATACCGGAGTAAATTGGGTGCCAAATCCATCTTCGGCAAATATTCTTAAAATGATGTCAAGCCCCACTCCATTTATATCCCCTGCAGTTATTCCTATTTTTATTTTATTACTCATAGTATCGATTGGCGAATTTCGGTATTTTTATTCAATTTAGGATTGGGTTTGCCACTAAAACTCAAAGTCACAAAATTTCACTGAACTCGTCAAACCTAAATTTGAATTATAGTTTTTTTAAAGAAGTTTTTAAATTTTTTTACCCTACCATCGAATTA
>CAMDGU010000117.1 GCA_945897885.1 Chitinophaga pinensis | reverse complement strand
TTAGCTACCAATTTTCCATAACCGGTGATTACGGTTATCTTATTTTTTTTCATCAAAAACTGAACACCTTTGCTCATTCCACCTGCCACATTTCGGCTACGGGTTATCACGGCTCCAAAATCAACCGTCGCTTCGGGTACGGATATTCCATAGTCTTTGGCATGGTTAATATATTCAAAAACCTGGGCTGACTTTAACAACGCTTTGGTTGGTATACAGCCCCAGTTAAGGCATACACCGCCTATTTCGGTGCGTTCTATTACTGCTACTTTAAGTCCTAATTGCGAAGCACGGATGGCTGCTACATAGCCCCCAGGGCCGCTGCCTATAACTATTAAATCAAACGTCATAATGCCGCAAAGATAATTGTATTTGCGAAATATGAAGATTTGGAAATTTGAAAATTTGGAGATTTGGAAATGCTTGACAGTCCAAATTTCACTTGTACTTGAAGTAACCAGGTTTCAAAAAAGGTTTTTCTTAAAAAGGTACTATAAAAAAGTCTCCTCCTATCGATGGAATGACAGACTGTTATTGGCTTGTCATGCCTAGGAACGAGGCATCTCATAAATTAGGTATGTTGCTTAGCAACAATCAAACTGTTATTGCTTTGGCTATCGCTCTGCCTCTGGCAAGCGATTATTACATGGGCATCATGCCAAACTATAGTAAGAAGTCACTCGCCAGAGGCGGAGCCGACAGCGAACATACCCGCGATAGCAAGGGGATTTAATCATAATCTGCTGGTGTTATCTAATCTACATCCTTTCTAAAGCGATTAAGGTAACCAAAATTGAAAGAGATATATAATACGCAAATTCAATTAATGCTAGTCTTTTTATTGTTTTTTTAAAGTAACCATTTTTATTCCTGAATGAAAAATTAATTAGTAATGAAAATGAATAAAAAAAAAGACCTAAAGTTAAGCATAATAAAAATCGAGTAAAAAAAAACCCCCAATAATTTTTTGATAGTTCTTCAAGTATTTGTTCCTTTGAGGCTAAACTAAAAATAGAACCAAAATAGACAGTTAAACTTCCTATGAAAAGAAAAATACACTTAAGAATCACAAATAATAATTTCATTTTATTTGCATTTCAAAAGTGTTCCATTGTAATTATTTAGATTAACACCATCGACTTTCGAGAATGTTGTTCCATTTTTAGTAGTGCCAGGGGTTTGGAAAGTCCAAGTGGATGTTTGTCCATTAACTATTCCGGTACTTTGTTCTGTTCGAACCGTTACTAAATCTTGAACCTCTTTAAAAACACTAGCACTTTTGGTTGTACCATGAACTGTCATTGGTCCTAAATCACATCTTTTAACAATACCAGATTTATCAACCCCAGAGATTTCATTATTACCAGTTACCCAATCACCCTTATATCCTAATTGATAAGTATCAGGCTGAGTTGGAGTTGTAAATTCATCTCCTTCGTCTGCTGAAAGATGCACTATAGTTTCAACTTTATACCCTTGGTTAATCAAATATTGAGCAATACCCGCACCATATGCAGCACCTTCACTGTGAGTCACCATTTTAATTGTTTCCCCTTCAACCATGTCTGCCGTCATAACTTGTAAATTAGCTTGCGCATAGGCAAATCCTGCATCATAACGTTCTTGACCACTCATATCACCTGCAAAAGTAGACGAACCATCAATAAAGTTCCCATTGGTAATTGTTGAATAGTCTTTAAAAAAGCCTTGAGCTGCATTGGCAAAACCTTTGCCCCAACAACCTTGGCCAGCATTGCTTGAACCCATTATAGGGCCAATAATATTATCTTGATAATGCCCATTAACAAAAAGAATTTTTCTTCCGTCTGGGTCAACAGCCCTTATCGGCATATTTGCAACAAAAGTATAAGGGCTAATTGAAAGATAATCCTTAGCTAAAGGATCAACCGAAAGCCATCTCATTAATTACTCAGGTTCAATTTTCACTTTACTCAATACACTATCATTTAAACCTAAGAATAATACAAATCCTTCCTCAACATTATAAGCAAGTGTTTTTATATCAGAAGTAGGGTCAATATTTATAATTTTAAACATTTCCGAAATCTTTGTTTCGTATACTACTATTGTTTTATACCCAAATATTTCATAAAGATTATTAGTTTGAGCTTCAGAAGTAAGACTAGATATTGCCAAACATGCTAAAAGGATTTTTGATTTCATATAATTGAATTTAAAAATGGTCATCTGTTGGTTGTGATATTTCTTTTTGCTTTTTCTTCTTCTACCGACTTTACCCATTCCTCATATATTTCAGGTGGCATATCTTTGTGACCTAAGTTGTCAATTTTAGCAATAGTTTTTTTATACAATGCTATTTGGGTGTCAATTAATTTTAAATTTTGTTTAGGTTTTTTCCTTTCCTTTTCGATTTTGTATTTAACACAATTTGATTTCATCATGAGGAGGCAAATATTGTTAGGGAAGTATTTCAAAGCAGAATCTGTCGTCTGCAATACAAAATCGTCATAGCCATATTGAAATTCATAAGCATTGGTCAAATCAAACATAGTCATCGCGATGCTTTCCTTTTGTGAAAGTGGGCTCATGTAAATTCCGCTTTTAATAGATTCAACAGAAATTGCCATTTGCTTAATAATCCATTGATCTCTTGGAAAACCACCATTTGTAAGTTCCACATTCGACCATTGGCCCTTTTCATCTACATGTTTTATATAAACATGGTTTGGCGCAAGAGCTAAACTTGCTTTTGCACCAATTTCTTCGCAAAGAATTTTGTAGTAATATGGCAAAGAATGGCAGTTACCACTTTTTGATTTTATAAGTTTAGTAACAAACATTTTAGTCCAGTCTTTGTCGCCCATAAAATCTTCAAAGTCGTAGGTAAAAGGCTTAAAATTATTGACTGGTAAACTGTCCATCACATAGGTAAAGGTCGCCCAGTTACCAGCTGTCTTATAGTTTTCAAGGCTCTTTTGTTTAATTAGGGCTTTAAGCTTATTTCCGGTTGTAGAAATTTCATTGCAAAAGGCTTCATAATTTAATTTTCCTTCATAAAATGAATTTTCTGAAAGATATACAGCCCTTTTAAAATCAATCTTTTTCACCCCTTTAATCATTTGCAATTGTTCTTCAAAGGCTTGCTTGTATATATTTTTTTGTTCCTCAGTCTGTCCTTGAGTTGAGGTTATTCCGAAAATGAAAAACAATATTAGTATAACGACCTTATTCATTATAGCATGGGTTTATTTGGAATCGGTTAACTTTTAATTACTCATACAAAAGAGTAAAACTAATTTCAATAATACAATAGGCATTTCTACCTAGAATAAATGAAGATATTTTAAAAATTACACCCCTCTCAATAATTCTTACCAATATTCTGAAGGAATAATTAGGAATTTTTAAATATGCCTATACCCTCACCTTTCCCCGATAACTCCCTTTATCAGTTACCAGTTGGTAAACCAGAATTGAAGGTCCAAAGGTTTTGAGTTCTTCTTTTCCAATGGTATCGCCATTTTTTAAAGCAAAGTTTTGGTAAATCAACTTGCCTTCCAAATTGTAAATTTTTAAAGATTGAATGGCGTGTTGTTCAGAAAAAATGGTAAGGGAATTTTCGTTTATTT
>CAMDGU010000116.1 GCA_945897885.1 Chitinophaga pinensis | reverse complement strand
CTATCCTTTTTTTTATAACCGCCTTCTATTAGTGAACTAAAAGCCATTTTTGAAGTAAAACGTTCATCGTATCGAACGATAGGAATGACAGGGAAATTTTCGGCTAATTTTTTTATAAATGGCTTGATGTGAACTTCACTCTCTGATGGTTGGCCGTTCATTTGCACAGGAAGCCCAACGACTATTAATTCAACAGATTCCTTTGTTAAATACTTTGAAATATACTTAACAATATCATTGGGGTGAATTGTATCTAAAGAAGAGGCTATTATTTTAAGTGGGTCTGTTACCGCTATTCCTACTCGTTTTGTTCCGTAATCAAGGGCTAATATTCTGCCCATTAATTACTAAATATTATAGGAATTAATTGATACACCGGAACTTCTTTTCCATCCTGTTTTCCTGGAACCCACTTGGGCATATTTGAAAACAACTTTACAGCTTGTTCTTCCAAGCCATAACCCAATTTAGGCCCAACTGTTCTTACCTGAACCACAGAACCGTCTTTTTCTATTACAAATTCTACATTTACTTTACCTTGAATATTATGTTTCATAGCCTCAAAAGGATAAACTAAATGATCGGAAATATAACGATTAAGTGCCATTTTACCACCAGGGAAATGGGGCATTTGAGCCACTATGATAAAAGGTTTCTCAGTTTGAACTGAATGATTAATGGCAGTGTTGATGTTAAAAGAAGACATCATCAACCCAATAAATACCACACCAAAAAATTTCCTAATTAGTTTCATACATTTTATTGAAAACGAAATTAATTAAAAATAATTATTTAACAACCTTATTAGCACAATAGGAACTGGCAAAAGCATCCGGTTTTGCCTTAAAAACATAGCCCATGCCGAGGATATACCCCATGGCTTCTTTGAGTGCCGCATTTGACCTAAATTGTGGATTGGTGTTAATATCTGCATGCACTTCCAAATCAATTTTAAATTCATCTAGTATAGGGCAAATACTATACGCCACTTGAACTGAATCTGAAACTTCCTGTATCATTCGTTCTTTAATAGACAAAATTCGTTCCGTTTGATACGAATTGTGAAAAATAAAACCGCCTTTCCCTTCTCTAATAAAAACTATAGCTGTTGCAAACTCTACAATTGCCCCCTTTACCTGCGAATCTGTACCAATACACACTTTTAATTTTGAATCTTGCTCTTCTATCATTTTCAGACGTATCTCATCTAAAATTGGTAGTTGAAGCAGTTCTCCTGAAAGTTTTCGCCAAGCCATCGTACAAAGATTACTAAATTAAATAACTCATTTGCCACATCATTTACACATTATTGTTAAAATGCTATTAAAAATGGATTTTTGCAGCCTTATATCCATCATCTAGTTTTATTCAAAATCCAATTGACACAAGAAGAAATAATAAATGCCTTTGCACAATTAGGAACTAGGTTGGCTTCCATTTCAATTGATGACACATTATTACAAAAAGCTCATATACATAATAATTGGTTTACCCCACAATGGCAGTTGTATGCCTTAAATTACTGGGGTGTTAAATTAAATGTAACTGACTTAAACAAATGGGCAGGTAAGTATACCTTTACAAATTCTCCAAAAAAAGTAGGCCTTATTATGGCTGGAAATATTCCACTTGTGGGGATGCATGATTTGGTATGTATTCTTTTATCAGGGCATAAAGCTATAGTAAAGCCTTCTTCGGATGACCCCGTGCTAACCCCATGGATTATTAATGAGTTAATTAAGATTGATAGCCGATTTGAAAACAGGATTGAATTGGTTGAAAAACTGAATGATTGCGAAGCCCTTATTGCCACCGGTAGTAATAATACAGCCCGTTATTTTGAACATTATTTCAGTTCGGTTCCAAAAATTATTCGTAAAAATAGAAATAGCATTGCCATTTTAACCGGAAACGAAACTGATGAGGAATTGAGAGCTTTAGCTAATGATATTTTTGCATATTTTGGACTAGGATGCCGCAATGTTTCTAAATTAATGGTGCCCGAAGATTATAATTTCAATCGATTTTTTGAGGCTTTAGAATCCTACAAAGAGTTTGGTAACCATAATAAATACTTTAATAATTACACGTACCACAAAGCTATTTTCCTGATGAACATCGTTCCTCATTTAGATAATGGTTTTTTATTGGTAAAAGAAGATGATAAAATAGCTTCTCCATTGGGGGCATTATTTACATCAACTTATAAAGAAAAGAATGATATTATTGAGTATTTGGATAAAAACAGAGAATCCATTCAAATTGTAATTGGAAATTCTGATTTTATAAAAGAATGCATTCCGTTTGGACAATCACAAAATCCAAATCTTTATGAATATGCCGATGATATAGATACAATGAAATTTTTGAATCAATTGTAAGATAGGCTCTTATAAAAAATAACTTTCACAATCATCACTTTAAACGTTTATTTACAACTTTAATTAAGAATAAAAAGCTATGGAAGCACTTATATCAACAAACTTATCATTAAAAAAACAGAAGGATTTTGGGAGAGGAAAAGTGAGAGATGTTTATAATATAAACGATGACTTACTTGTACTTGTGGCCAGTGATAGAATATCGGCTTTTGATCAAGTTTTACCAAAAGCCATTCCTTATAAAGGTCAGGTTTTAAATCAGGTGGCATCCTTCTTTTTGGATAAAACAAAAGATTTGGTGCCAAACTGGAAAATTGCACAACCCGATCCACATGTTACCGTCGGTTTGAGGTGCGAACCAATGGCTGTTGAATTTGTAATAAGAGGGTATTTGGCAGGGCACTCATGGCGACTTTACAAATCCGGCGAACGAAAAATTTGTGGAGAAACTTTGCCTGAAGGATTAAAAGAAAACGACCGATTGCCAACGCCCATCCTTACTCCTACTACCAAAGCTAAAAGTGGCCACGATATCGATATATCGAAAGACGAACTTATCAACCAAAAAATACTAAAGAAAAAAGACCTTGAAAAATTAGAGCATTATGCCCAAACCCTTTTTAAAGCTGGTACAGAGCATGCCGCTACGCAAAACCTAATATTGGTAGATACCAAATATGAATTTGGCACACGTGATGGAAATATTATGCTGATTGATGAAATTCATACGCCTGATTCATCACGTTATTTTTATGCGGATACTTACGAGGCTATTCAAAGCAAAGACCAGCAGCAACGTCAGTTATCTAAAGAATTTGTTCGCCAATGGTTAATTGAAAACGGTTTTCAGGGATTGGAAGGACAACTCATTCCTAACATGAATGAAGAATTAATTAATTCCATTACAAACCGCTACATAGAACTATATGAACAAATTACAGGAAGTACTTTCATAAAACGGTCATATGATAACATTTCTGAAACGATTGAAAACTCTGTGAATACTTTTATTACAAATTATTACAACAAATAAGCATATTTGCAATTACTACAAAAACAAAATTATATGAAAATTAAACAAACTATCCTTTTATTCTCCTTATTGTTAACGGGTTCTGTCATGGCCCAAACGGTATCATTATTTGCCGGAAAGCAAAATGAAACAGATCCAAATACCAAATTTAATAATACTACCTGTGCCTTAGCAGATGTTTATTTTTATAAACCAGAAGGCATACATTGGGATAAAAATGG
>CAMDGU010000115.1 GCA_945897885.1 Chitinophaga pinensis | reverse complement strand
TCGAGTAAGAATAAATTTAGGTTTGGTTTTGATGGGCAAGCCAATACTCTTGCCTCTAGAGCAAAAAGAACCAGTATAAAAACTGAGGAGGAAACACCGTTAGATACGAGGTATCCTAACGGAGATAACACGCTAAGTCACAATGCTGTGTATTTTACGCATACCATTGTATTACCTTCCGAAAAACTGACGTTTAACGAAGGTATCCGAATTGGTATTTCAAAGCTTAATTCAACCATTACGGATAATTTATTCTTTAATTTACCTCAAACATCGGTAGAACAAAACAATCTTACCCGTT
Source organism: Chitinophaga pinensis (assembly GCA_945897885.1). Taxonomy (GTDB): domain Bacteria; phylum Bacteroidota; class Bacteroidia; order NS11-12g; family UBA9320; genus JABWCE01. The sequence goes on along the minus strand of CAMDGU010000115.1, from coordinate 3,371 downwards.
CAGCATATGTCGGTGTGGTTTATAATCCGTTAAAAAATTTAAAGCTTTCCTATCAAGCTTCTACAGGCTATAGGGTTCCTAATATTGATGATTTATCAAAAATATTTGAAACGGCTAAAGGAATTGTCATTGTTCCAAATCCTGATTTAAAACCTGAGCAAACCTTAACCAATGAAATTGGATTTAGTTACAAACCCTTAAGATCTATTCGCATCGAAACATCGGTTTGGTTTACCAATTTTATAAATGCTATAACCACAGGAGCGGCTCAATTAAATGTTAAAGATTCAATACTCTATGATGGGCAGATGAGTAAAGTGTTTGCAAATCAAAATTCGCAAAAGGCTATAATTTATGGGTATTCAGCCAATGTTATAGCTAATCTTACAGGTAATTCGCAGTTGTATATTAATGTTAGCTATACCAAAGGAACAATAACTTCTACCCCAGCCAAGCAGCCCCTTGATCATATTGCCCCAATTACCTCAAATTTAGGTTACAGTAAAACAATCAAGAAATTTACAGGGGAGGGAATAGTAAATTTTAATGGCAAAAAGGATATTAAAAATTATTCCAACAGTGGAGAAGATAATCCTCAATACGCTCCTTTGGGAGGTATGCCGGCATGGATTACCTTTAACCTAAAAGCGAGTTACAAACTACCCAAAAATTTAATACTTCAAGGGGGAGTTGAAAATATTTTGGATACGCAATACCGCGTTTTTGCTTCGGGCATTCATGCACAGGGAAGAAATATCTATTTAGCCATACGATATACATATTAAGCGAAGTAGCTTCCAATAAAAAAAGCCCAGTGAGTAATTTCATCGGGCTTTTTTCTGAAATATTAAACAACTGGAGATTCCCAGTCATCCTGTGCCTTAATACCTCCATCATTCCATGTCCTTGTTATTTTTTGATAGGTAAAAGCTTTTTCTTCAAACTCTGCAAATCTTGCTAATTCAGGATTTTTATTGTTCAACATCGAAAATTTAATATCGCAGATTCGGGCATTTGTAAGTTTTACGGTGTAATGCTGTCTCTCAGCCCCAACACCGGTGGCTGCTGCAACTTGGGGAGTCCAAAATTGCAATTCCCATTCAGAAATGTTTTCGTTATTAATTAGTGCTTTGTAAAGGAGTGGACTCGATTTATCCAGTTCTTTTGTAATTACAAATGGTTTGTGCTGTCGTTTACCGGTAGCTTGTCCTGAAGCACTATCTCTGGGTGAAAGTACTTCGTGGCTAACCGCAATTACCATGATTTTGTTTTCTCTTCCCTTTTGGGTAACGGAGCCTTTAAATTCGCCCTATTTTTGTCCTTTTAGTTTTAAATACGCATTAAGTGCCATAGTTTTTTTTATTTTAAGGTTAATAAAATTTGAACAAATGTAGGAATTTTTTAATCTTGGTAGAGACGCAATATGTTGCGTCTCTGCAATTACAACGGATTCCTGCAGAGTCGCAAAATATTGCGTCTCTAAAATGGATAGGTGTTTTACCGAAATAAATTTGTAATTGAACGATATAGAAATTTTCAGCAATCAATCAACACGTTACTTTGTTCCACTAATCTAAATCTGTGGGTTTATTTAGAAATAGATTAATCAACATAACAATTTATCAATTTAGCCAATGAGACAATTTTTTAAATATGTACTAGCAGCAATTACGGCCTACGTTATCATCTTTATCCTTTTTCTTTTGATAATAGTGGGGGTGGCTTCTAGTTTTTCAGATGATGATAAAGTTACAGTTGAAGATAATTCAGTTTTAAAATTGAATTTTAACTATAACATTAATGATCAGGATGTAGAGCAGCCTTTCAATTTATTTGGCGGTGTTTCGCCAAATGTTGGTAAAGCTACAGGGCTAAATGAAATTATTGCGTCTATCGAAAAAGCGAAGACCGATCCTAAAATAAAAGGTCTCTTTTTAGATCTTAATTTTATTGGGGCAGGTTTTGCAAAAATTGAAGAAATACGCGAAGCCATACTTGATTTTAAAAAATCAAAAAAGTTTGTATATGCCTATGCTGATTATTATTACGAAAACACCTATTACCTTGCGTCAGCAGCGGATAAAGTTTATTTAAATCCGGAAGGTGAAATATTGTTTAACGGGTTATCAGCCAACGTTACGTTCTTCAAAAATGCCTTGGATAAATTAGGAGTAGAAATGCAGGTAATTCGTCATGGTAAATTTAAAGGTGCTGTAGAGCCATTTATTTTGGATAAACTTAGCACTGAAAACCGCAATCAGATTGATGAGTATTTAAAATCTATTATGGGAAATTTGGCAGGTAAAATTGCCGATAGCCGCAAATTAACTCCCGAACGAGTAAATGAAATAGCCAATAAATGGTTGGCTCGAAATACAGAAGATGCTATAAAGTATGGCTTAATTGATAAGTTAAGTTATAAGGATGAGGCATTAGAAGATATAAAAAACAAGCTTGGATTAAAGGACAAGAAAACAAAAGATATCAGTTTTATATCGCTTGATAAATACAAAAAAACAATAACCAATAGAAAAGGGGTAGGAAAAGATAAAATAGCCATAGTATATGCTGATGGTGAAATTGTAATGGGAAGAGGCGATAAGAGCCAAATTGGTAGTGAAAAATTTTCGGAAATTATAAGAAAACTGCGTGAAGATGATAAAGTGAAAGCCGTAGTATTGCGTATCAATTCACCCGGAGGAAGTGCTCAAGCAAGTGACGTAATTTGGCGTGAACTTGAATTGCTTAAGGCTAAAAAAACACTCATTGTTTCAATGGCTGAGGTGGCTGCATCAGGTGGTTACTATATTGCAGCTCCGGCTGATACAATAGTGGCACATCCTTACACGTTAACCGGCAGTATTGGTGTGTTTGGACTAGTGCCTAACATGCAAAAATTGTTGAATGATAAGTTGGGAATTAACTATGATTATGTCAAAACAGGAGAGTTTTCAGACTTTGGTCGCATCGATAGACCATTAAATTCAGAAGAGTATTTGGTGATTCAAAATTTGGTAGAAAATATTTATGACAAATTTTTGACACGTGTATCACAAGGCCGTTCCATCCCTAAGAACTTGGTTGATTCTATTGGGCAAGGCAGAGTTTGGACAGGGGAACAAGGGATGGCTAAAAATTTGGTAGATGTAATGGGTGGAATGGAAAAAGCTATTGAAATAGCCAAGTGGAAAGCCAAGTTAAAGGACTATCGTTTAGTGGAATACCCTGAGCCTAAAACTCAATTAGAAGAGATACTATCAGCATTATCAGGGGAGGAGCAAACCCGTGCCGCCTTAGAAGCTGAATTTGGTTCCATATATACTCTTCACAAAACCATTCAATCGATGTCAAAAACTTCAGGTATTCAAGCA
>CAMDGU010000114.1 GCA_945897885.1 Chitinophaga pinensis | reverse complement strand
TACTATATTACTTTAATAGTAGAAACCAATCATGGTTGTAAAGACACAGCACAAAGATTGGTAATAGTAGATCCTGATATTTTAGTTTTTATACCTAACGTATTCACACCCGACGGAGCAGGTCCTTTAAAAAATGATAAGTTTTGGGTAGAGGCCAGTGGATTTATAAGTTACCAAATATTGATATTTAACCGTTGGGGAGAAAAACTTTATGAATCAACAGAGTTGGACAAACCATGGGATGGTAAATACAAAGGAGAACTTTGCCAAATGGATGCCTACGTTTATCAAGTAAATGTTACCAGTTTTAGTGGTGAACTATACAAATACAATGGTACTATAATTTTAGCACGCTAGTAATACATCAAAAAAGGAGCAGGAAAATTAACCTGCTCCTTTTTTGTTAATTTAATTTAAAGAATGAAGCATTTGACAAGACATATTACAATATGGCTTTTCCTGTTTTACGGGACAAATGTTTTTGCTTCACATGTGCTTGGTGGAGAAATTTATTACAAGCATATCAAAAACAACGAGTATAAGGTTACTTTAAATATTTACCGAGATTGCAGCGGATGTAAGATAAATGGTAACGGCGGTGGAACCAGTTCGGAGAATTGCTCAGAAATAGATTATATCTTCGTAAAAGGTACAGATAATACAACCTCAAAAGAAACAAAATTTCAACTTACTCGCGAAAAAATTGTTGATATTACTCCCCTATGCCGTTCAAAAATTTCAACATGTAACAGTGGCTCTAACTCAAATTTTGGTATTGAACTTCAACAATTTTCAGCAGTAGTAGACTTAGACGATGCTAAAATAAAGGGATTTTGCAATTACTATATTTACCTAACCTTAGCTGAAAGAAATGATAATATAACAACAGGACAGGCGAAGCAAAATTTTTGTATTGATGCGTTTATTAATTCGTGTGCATCTTCCAAAAATAATTCATCTCAATTTATTTCTCAGCCCATTTTTATTGTTAATAGCAATAAAACTCAATATCCCAGTTTCTTTGCCATTGATAGTGATAAAGACTCCTTGGTTTATTCATTAACCTATGCCTTATCTGCAATAGATAAAAATACTACTTACAATTCGGGGTTTAATTATACAAATCCTTTAACCGTATATTGTACTGAAATGCCACCATGCACGGCAGACAAAACAAAGGAAACAGGTTTTTATTTTGATAAAGCAAATGGCTCAGCATTATTTATTCCTACAAATGAATCTGAAATTGGAGTGATAGCGGTGAAAGTAGAAGAATACCGCAAAATTTCAGGCACTTGGGAATTAATTGGATACATAAAACGTGACCTACAAGTGTATGTAAAAACAAGTGATGGAAATAATTCACCAAAGTTTTTAAGCAAAGACTATTTTGAAATATGTGAAGAAGAACCTTTAACGCTAAAAATTGAAACCAGTGATGATAAAAATTCAACTACGGCTGTTTATGATAGTGTCAGCTATACTTTAAATAACGTTTTTAACGGAAGTTCATTTGTTCAATATGCTCAAGTAGCGGCACCTTATAATTATGGAATTTTTAAATGGACACCGCCAATAGGAGCATCAAGTGGGGGTATTTATACTTTGTCCGTTTCAGCTACTGATAACTTTTGTCCACTAAAATCTGTTAGTACCCAAATCATCTCAATAAAAGTAAAACCAAAAGAAAGTTTAACAATAACTCATAAAGAGTTAGGTTGTGGTAATTTTGAAATAAAAAGCTCTTCATTCAACAGTCAATCAAAATTGGTGTTAAAATTATTTGCAACAAATAATTTATCACAAGAGATTTTTAGCACCACTTCAGCAATTGATACGGTAAGTTATTTGCCTCGAGGTAAATATTTTTTAAAGGCTTCTCTCCTATCTGATAACGGCTGTGAAACGATTGTGACAGATTCTATTTTAAATTTTTCAAAAAAAACAAACACGTTTCTATCCGGAGAAAATAACCCATGTAAAGAAACTGAGTATTCCTATACACTAGATAACCCATCTGAGCCTAAATTCAATGTAAAGTGGTCATATAATTCAATGCATATCGGAAATGGGGCATCTTTAAATTATGCCTTCAAAAAAGATGGAAATCTAAACGCGTTATTATCGTTTAAGAAAGGGAAATGGCAATGCAATGATACTTTAACGAAAGAAATAGCAATAGTTAACGTATCGGAAATTATAAACTCTAGTGTTTTAGCAGCTTGCCAAAGTACTGGTAATTATGATTTAAAAAATATTTCTATTTTTCCTTCGAATGGATCATGGACATCGAATAACGTAGCTTTTGATACAAATAAAATAAACACCAATTTAGGTATAGGATCGTTCAACGACACTATCATCCTTAATTACAAAATCACTGAATCGGGTTGTTCTGCCTCAAAAGATTTCAATTTTGTAATATTGGCTACTCCTGAATTTGATTTAAATAATATAGCTATTTGCGAAGTTGCTACTCCCGTATTTTTTGATCATCAAATAAATAAACCCTACAATAAAACCGATTATCAATATTCTTGGCACTTACCTTTATTTAACGATAAAATTAAGGATATCGGAGGGTTTAAAGCATTTTATCCTTCTGAAATTGGATTTGGAACCTACAACTATTATGGTGAAGTGCTTTCCAAAAATGGTTGTAAAAATTATGATACAGCAGTAATTGAGATTACTCCTGCTATTAAAATTAAATTTGAAAATGCCTTAAATATTTGTCAAGAGTCAGGTTTGGTAGACATTACTAAACTATCCAGAGTTAGTCCTGACAACGGGAACTGGTCATTTGTAGATTTTGGTTTAATTGTAAATAGGCGTTTCGCTTTTACCGATACTTGTGGAAACTATGAGCTTACTTACGTTTATGATAATTATGGGTGTTATGATTCAAAAAAAATAACCCTATCGATAGAGTGCAAACCGAAAATTACTATCAATAATCTAAAAAGCAGTATTTGCGATTCAGAATTACCGCTATATCTAAATGCATCGCCACTTGGTGGTTTTTGGACAGGTAATTTTGTTGCAGGCACCTCTTTTTCACCTCCACTTATTAATCAAAGTAAAGAACACCAGATTAGCTATGTGCTAAACAATGGCAACTGTATATTTAAGGAAAATTGTAGGATTACAGTTCATCCGTCGCCAGTAATTAATTTAACTCCCGACAAATTTATTTATTGTAATACTGAACCTTTAACTCTAAGCGGCAGTGTTGCTAATGTTAATAAACTTACCTTGAAATTAAACTCGGAAACAATTGAAAAAAGCATAAATAACGAAGAAACCTTTATTAATTACAAAACCTTTGACACCAAGTTTGACAAAAATTCGGTAACAAAACCACTTTCTGTATTATGCACTAACAAAGAAGGATGTGAAAGTAGTAGAGATTTTCTAATTACCACATATGATAGACCAATCGTTGCAAAATTTAACGATACTGTAATTTGTGAGGGTTCTGATTTAATTATCTATCCTATGGTTAACTATATAGGAAAAGAGCCCTTAAGCTATACTTGGTCAGAAAAATTTTCGACCCTTGATAATACAAAAAATTTAGTAACCGGTAAATTAACCACAGGCCTGCATTCAATTTCCTTTAGAACGAATAACCGCTTTTGCAGCGATTCTCAAACCTTTAAACTTGGTGTTAACCCCAAACCTATGGTTGATTTTATTATTCAACCATCAAATACAACTACAATTACACAACCTAATTTCTGGTTTCGTAATCAATCAGGTTTAAATTTAAGCTGGTTATGGGATT
>CAMDGU010000113.1 GCA_945897885.1 Chitinophaga pinensis | reverse complement strand
TTGCCTGCGTTGGCTGTGTCTTTACTGTATATCAATAAGCGCAAGGTATCGTACTTATAATAGCTTTGTACCACAGGGCTGGTGCTAAGTATCCGTATCCTGTAGCTTGGGCTACTTTCTACATCAAATAAGGGTAGCAATCCTTTTATAATCCCATCAGTATCGCTTGTTATCCGTCCCAGTTCACGTTCCTTACCTTCAAAGTTTCCTTCTGCATCACTGAGTTGCGCTATGAAAACATTGGATTTATGATATTTCCCCTCCTTTGTATAAGGAATTGTTATAGTATCTCCAGCACAGTATGGGCCTTTGCTCACATTGCCCCTTAAAATACTATAATCAAACACTTTTGAAAAAATAAAATCATTGCTGTTATTACTTGAATTAAGAACTGAACCACCTATTCGTATAGTTTTCCTGAAGGTCGTTCCAAAATAAACGCCTCGGAAATCGTCAAATGAAAACCCAGTTGGATTAAAGGATGAAATTGAATCCCCTGTTCTAAACAACCAAAGCGGATTGCATAAAGTATCTAATTTACAAAAAACATTCATGCCATCCTTTCTCTTGGATTTTGTTCCATTAATTTCAAAATCACCTGCAGCTGTTCCTCCAACATATATAAACTGACCTTTGCTTGAGCAAATCAAAAACTGACCACCCGACATATTTGGAGAATATACTAAATTGAAATGATTCTTTACTCTATTATCCTTAACAATAAATACTGTATTACTTATGCTAATATTACTATTAGGGAATATCATTTTCTTATAATTTTTGAAAGGAAAACTATCTCTAAATGCACCGGATAAAGCAAATTGCTGGTCATTGATTTTACTTATGGCATTTATTGTAAAATAAGCGCCTCCATCCGAAGTAATTTGGGTTATCTTAGATTTGTTGTTGATTTCATTCAAGGAGACCTTTAATAAATGCCCCATACTTGCATTTGAATATTTTAATTGTATAGAGTCATTATTAATTTTATAGTTTGAATAATCGGTATGTAAGAAAAAGATGATGGAATCCTTAACTTTAAAGAGCTCACCATTTGTAAAGTAATTTGCACTTTGCCCCATTCCTTTTGCGTAAATTTTCTGCCCTGAGTTATCTAGTTTAATAATTATTCCATAATCTTCAATGGTATCATTTCCACTAATAAAATATTTTAATTTATTGTTCTTTTCAAGGCTAATGTATATATTATCATCTATCACATTTAACGAATTGGTTCTATCCATAACATTAGGAAATTCTTTTTGCCAAATAAAGTTTCCCGAACCATCCAGTTTTATCAAAAAGGTTTTACAAAATTCTCCTTTTAATAGTTTTATATAACTCTTACTTGAATCAAATCTAATTGAATCGGAAGTTCTGTCAATTTTACCTAATAAATAGAGATTATCGTAATTGTCAGAAATGATTGAAGTTTTAGGAATGCTAATGGGTTCAAAAATTTGTTTGGCCCAAACCACCTTTCCTGAGGTATCAAATTTTATGATGCAATTAGAAGAAGCCTGATTCTTTGATAAAGTTAAGGAATTGAGTTTTATGGTAGTTTGTTTAAAATTAATAATATCCGTTGTGTAAATATGAGCATAAGTATAATTTCCACTACCAGCTTGGCACAACTTTCCCAAAATATCTGATTGAATACCTCCATATACTTTTGTCCATTCAATATTTTGGGCGTTACTTTTAAATACAACGCCCAAAAAGAAAAGTCCAAGTATTAAATATCTAATCAAAATTTTTAATGACGATAAATTAATTGTCAATGGCAATTAGCATTGTTTTGGTATCAACACTTTTTCCATTTACCAAAAGAGAATAATAATAAGTTCCAGTGGCTAAATTTGTACAATCTAATTGTATTTGTCCGTAACCTAAATTGTTTATTGGAAATGATTTAATAAGTTTTCCATTAATATCTACCACTCTTAAAAAAGCATTACTTGCATTAGGAGGCAGAAAATAGTCAACATACGTGAAGCCATTAAAAGGATTAGGATGATTCTGAAATAATACAGGTAATTGGTTTAGCATTTCCTTTTGTTTTGGCAAATTATCTTTATTGTCTTTAACTAGAGTATTGGAAAAAAGAATTTCAAGTTTCTCATTTAATAGATTAAGCTTTTCTTGTTGTAAATTAATAATTTCTTGTTGTTCTTGGATAGCCTTTGTTAAAACTGGTATCATACTCATATAGCTTAGCGCATAAATTTGTGAATCATTCTGAGGGATAGTTACCATTTCAGGAATAATATCCACAACATCTTGAGCAATAAAACCAATACGACTTGAATTGTCAGATTTGAGTTTATATGTTTTTGGTTTTAATTTTAAAACTTCGTTTAGTCCATATTTCAAATCATCAATATCATTTTTTATTCTTCTATCAGAGCCTTGGAGCCAATCATCAGCGTAGCAATTACCAAAATAATCACCAGTGGAATTAAAACCTATATGACTATTTGTACCATCAAATGGATGCACGATATCAAGAGTAGTTGCACCGTCTATTATAACATTGCCATTCAAATATGCACTTCCGGCACTTTCATTCATTATTAATGTACTATTTAAAAAATTAATAGATGTATTTTCAACTCTAAATTGAGATGTACCACTATTATCAAAACAATTAAGAGGGCCCTTACCTGCTCCTGATGTAATGGCATGAGAACTTAGGGTGTAATTACTAGTTGGGGCAGCCGCTGTGCCGAAAGAAGCTGGTTTTAAATATGAGAGGAACCCTTCGTCCCCCCCGGTTGTTCCTTCAATCGTTCCAATGCTTACTCCTCCAGCTACAAGGTCAATATCAGCAGGATCATTGGTTCCAAAGGTTAATGAAGATGACCCTGTGTTATTTCCGCCAGTTTCCCATGGTGTATAAGAAGTTCCTCCGGGAACGATTATTCCATCATTATCTATGTAAAGACTTAAAACATTACCAGATCCTGCCAAACCTGCCAAGTTAACCAAACCTACATCTCCTGTGTTCCTTACCCTAAATATGGGATTATTAGAATTATCGGTAACGGTCAAAGGAAATGCAGAAGTTCTGCCTCGTATGACCACTGAGCCATCTAAAAAAGCATTGCCATCATTCTGCATATAAAATAAATCTATTGGAGTGCCTGAATTATCTTTTAAATGAAAAATCTTAAAAGGACCAGATGCACCAGATGGTGATGATATTATTTCCGAACCTAAAACATCGATTCTACCTGTGACATCCAAAACAGCGAAAGGAACAGTGGATGGTGAAGCAGAATTCCCAATTCCAAATCTACCCTCTTTATATGACCTGAAAACAGAATTATTGTTTTCATCAAATATCTGCATACATAAAGGTTCAGTAATATGCTTTACTTCAAGCTGCGCTGCTGGTGTTGATGTCCCGCTTCCAATGTTTCCGTTGCTAAGTATTGTTGCCCACTCATATTCTACATTATCCATTCCATTAGCTGCATCATTAATACCTTGAATCGTTTGAAAAATAAGGCGGTTTGGTGTGTTGTTTCTTTCATAACTCCAGCTAATTACCGCACTTCTTCGTTTTCCAATAACATTGGTTACCCCAACATCTGCTGTAGAATCAGCTCTCAAACCAAAAAAAGTAGAGTAATTGCCCCACAAATGTTGATTTACCAAAAAGTTTAAGCCATTAACTGTTGAACCAGATGCTGGAGTGCACCCTCTTCTGTATGCACCTGTCATACTCCATTTACAACCATAGTTACCAAATGTAGTAGTACCTTGTGAAACACCAAGGTTGCCTCCATAAAAAATGCTACGGTATGAGAGGCTACTGAATGATTTCCCAACTTCAAGACTACAATTGGTAGCTGTAGAAGTAGAGTAAGGATTAGTTTGAAGGAAGGGTGTAGGTTGATCAGGAGTAATAAGCAACGAATTATCACGAATTATAAAATCTTGCCCAGCGGTATAATTGGTGTAAAGA
>CAMDGU010000112.1 GCA_945897885.1 Chitinophaga pinensis | reverse complement strand
AGAACGAAAAGCGGTAGAGTTTTACCTGCTTCTTACTATACTCCTTCTACACCTGTTCCTGCTGGTGCTGCTAATGCTAAAGTTACATTTACTGCCGATGCTGATGTAGTAGATTCTACCATTATCATGACCGTATCAATTCGTGATTTAGGGCCACATTTTTGTGATTCTACTTTAACCCGTAATATTTTTGTAGCTCCTCGTCCGGTGGCTGATTTCAAATTTCAACAACCTGTGTGTGACGGTGATAACGTGATTTTTACAAATGCAAGCACTGTTTCTTCAGGTAACATTGCCAGCAAATGGGATTTTAATACCGGTAATCCAGCTGATACTTCTAGCAATACCGATGCGGTATTTTTATTTCCTACTTATGGAACTTACGATGTAAAATTAATAACAACAACGGTGCCTTACGGCTATACGGATACTAAAACAATTCAGGTGGTAGTTACTGAAATTCCTAAAATTGGATTTAAAGTTTATAATGCTTGCTTAGGCGATAGTGTTAAATTTTTAAACTCTACGACCATAAGTAAGGGGACTATTACTTACAAGTGGGATTTAGGAAATGGAACAACCAGTATAAAAGCCAACCCGGGAGTTAAATATGCTCAGGCAGGTGGGTATAAAGTTACATTAACTGCTACCTCTAACGGGTGCAGCCAAACGCTTACCAAAAATGCTCAGCAATTTGCTCGTCCGGTGGCTAAATACAATGCTCCGGCTGTGTTGTGTGATAAAACTCAAATCCGTTTTACGAATGGTTCTACCATTCCTATTGGTAATATGGGATATCTGTGGAATTTTGGGGATGGTACTATCTCTGGTGAAACTAACCCTTTTCACAGCTTTACATCTGCAGGTAACAAAACTGTAAAAATGAAAGTTATTTCTGAATTTGGGTGTGCTGATTCAATTACTAAAACCATTACACTGGCTGAAGCTCCTTCAGCTAATTTCACCACAGGTTCGGTTTGTAACCTTAGCCCTACTAATTTTAAATTTACAGGGTCAAAACCATCAGGATACTTGACAAACTTTAATTGGAAATTTGATAATGAAGGATCTACTTCTGTAGAAAATCCTACAAAACTATTCAGCACCGTTGGTAAAAAATTAATTACTCTTACTCTTACCTCTAATAATGGATGTGCTGATGTTATTTCTAAAGAAATTGATGTTAAACTTCAGTCTAAAGCTGCTTTTGATGTAACGGATGTGTGTGACGGGGATGAAGCCGTTTTTACTAATAATTCAAGCGTTTCTTCGGGCAGTTTGCTTTACAACTGGAAATTTGGTGATGGTAAAAATTCTGCTTCACAATCGCCCAGACATATGTATCCTAATGGTTCATCAACTTATAACGTTACACTTGTTGCTATTGTGCCCGGTGGATGTTCTGATTCTATCAATAAATCAATTTCAGTTAATGCAATGCCAATATCTAATTTCAGTTACAATACCAGCGGACATTTAGTTTATTTCACTTCTTCGCAGGCAGGAAACACAAAGTATCACTGGGATTTTGGTGACGGTGGCACGGCTGAAATTGCCAACACTCAATATCATTATTTAAATGATTTTGGATATGGTAAATATAGTGCTTGTTTGACTACCGTTAACGCAGCAGGTTGCTTGTCTCAAACTTGCAAAACCATAGTAATTACAGGAGGTTTAAGTCAACTAACAAAACTAAGCGGTGTTAAGGTTTATCCTAATCCAAACAAAGGAAACTTTACAGTAACTGTAGAAGATCCAAAATCGGATATAGCCATAGGTGTTTATAACCTATTAGGTGAAGTTGTTAAAACGATTGAAACCAGCTCATTGAAGTCTTCTTATTCAGTAGACTTAAATGTAGCAAATGGTGTATACTTAGTGAAAGTAACAAATGGTGGATTAACCTCTGCTCAAAAAGTAACTATCAACAAGTAAGAATAACTAATCACATTCCAAAAAAAGGCTGTTTCTAAAATAGAAACAGCCTTTTTTATTTTGATAGTATAAATTCAATACTCCAAATAAGGCTCAATTTTATCAAGCATTTCTTTGTTAAGTAATATAACTTTTTCCAAATCCAATCGCGATTTATAAAGACCATGTTGCTTGCGGTAAGTTATAATGGCATTGGCCTCTTTACTGGAAATATAAGGATGCCAGTTAAGTTGAGAATAATCAGCCGTATTGACATTTAACCGTTTAATACTACTGCTATTTACAAAAACAAAGGGTTTTATGGCCTCTACTTGCTCCGGTTTAATATTAAAAATTTGATAAAGCTGATCGATTGAAATATAGCCTCCCAAAGCATTTCGGTACTTAATAATTTTAGAACTTAAATAAGGTCCAATGCCTTTTACTTTTAATAACGTTAAAGAATCGGCGGTATTCAAATCAACCAAAGCTCTTTCGGTTTCAGTTTTTTTGTAATCCTTTTTTGAAGTATTATCTTTGGGATCCGTTTCCTCAATTTTGATGTAAGGAGCCATCCGTTCATAGAGTTTGGGCTTTAGACCGTATAATTTTTTAAGGTCCTCTTTTTTGTAAAACTTCGCTCCGGCGTTTCTGTATTTAGCAAAGCTTTTAATCACATATTGCGGAATACCAAAGTTTTCTAATTTCTGCGGGTCAACGGTATTTGGGTCGAAATAAAAAGGTTCAAATAAATCAGTTTTTTGATAATCGTTGTTGGTGTATTCATAATTAGGTTCATCAGCACTGCCGCTGTCCATAGCTGCTATTTCTTTTTCAAAGGCTTTTAATTCTTTTGAATAATCCTCATCCTTAAAAAGCAAATTAGGTAAAAAATAAAACAGGGCTATTAATACTAATAACCCTGTAATTCCCCATCTTTCACGGGTAGTAAAATTTAAATAGTCTTTTACAAATTGCTTGAACGACATTGGTTCAAAGAAAAGCTTTAAAAAAATTAATGGGCGGCTATTTTATCACCCATATAGTGTCCTGATTTTAATTTTCCAACAATTTTGCTAAAAGCATCAATGGTATAGTTTACATCATCCATAGTATGAACCGCCGTAGGTATTAATCGTAAAATAATAACACCTTTTGGCACCACAGGATATACCACCATGGAGCAAAAGATATTAAAATTTTCGCGTAAATCCACAATCAGATTAGTTGCTTCAGGAATTGAACCATTCATAAATACAGGTGTTACCGGGGAATTGGTTAATCCTATTTCAAAACCGGCTTTTTTTAACCCATCCTGCAATGCATTGGTAATTTTCCATAAATTTTCTCTGTATTCAGGATGATTACGCATTAATTCTATTCGCTTTAGGGCTCCTTTAACTAAAGCTATAGGTAGCGATTTGGCAAAAATTTGAGACCGCATGTTATAGCGCAAATACTCAACAATATCAGATTCACTTGAAATAAAACCACCTATTAACGCGAATGATTTTGCAAATGTTCCAAAATAAATATCAATACCATCCTGGCAACCTTGCTCCTGCCCTGTTCCTCCTCCGGTGGCTCCCATGGTTCCTATTCCATGCGCATCATCTACAAACAGTCTGAAATTGAATTTCTTTTTCAGTTCAATGATTTCCTTCAATTTTCCTTGTCGGCCACTCATTCCAAATACACCTTCAGTAATTACTAAAATGCATCCACCTTGAGCCTCGGCCAGTTTGGTGGCTCTTTCTAATTGCTTTTCACAATCTTCTACATCGTTATGCTTAAAAACATAGCGTTTGCCCATGTGCAATCTCACGCCATCCAATATGCAGGCATGCGATTCGGCATCGTATACAATTACATCATGACGACCTACCAAACAATCAATGGCTGAAACCATAGCCTGATAACCAAAGTTACACAAAATGGTTTCTTCTTTATTTACAAAGGCTGATAGCTCAGCTTCAAGTTGCTCATGCGCATCTGAATTTCCACTCATCATGCGGGCTCCCATTGGCAGGGCAAATCCATACTCGGCGGCTGCATCGGCATCTGCCTTTCTAACTTCGGGATGATTGGCAAGGCCTAAATAATTATTTAAACTCCAGTTTAATCGCTCTTTTCCACGAAAACCCATTCTTGGTTTTACTTCACCTTCTAATTTTGGAAACGTAAAATA
>CAMDGU010000111.1 GCA_945897885.1 Chitinophaga pinensis | reverse complement strand
AACCGCATCCTTCACGAAGACAATCACCTATTGGCTTTTCATAAGCCATCAGGTGTTTTGGTGCAGCCGAATGAATCGGATGACGAATCATTGGAAGTGGTTTTAAAGGAATTTATTAAACAAAGAGACAACAAACCAAGCAATGTTTTTTTAGGGGTTATTCATCGCATTGACAGGCCTGTGAGTGGTTTGGTAATATTTGCAAAAACTAGCAAAGCCCTTGCCCGAATGAATGAATTATTTAAAACCAGGGCTATGAAAAAAACGTATTGTGCATTGGTAAAAAACAAGCCACCTGAATTATCAGGAACCATAGAAAGTTATTTAAGCAAAGATCCTAAAAATAATAAAACTAAATCCTACCCAAAACCAATTCACGGCGCCAAACTTTCCAAAACAGAGTATAAACTCGTAGCAAGTTCGGATAGTTTTCATTTATTGGAAGTAAATCCTCATACAGGCCGTCACCATCAAATCCGGGTTCATTTGGCTAAAATAGGCTGCCCCATTGGCGGTGATTTAAAATACGGCTCAGCCAGAAGTAATCCCGATGGTAGTATTTATTTGCATGCAAAATCTTTGGAATTTGAACATCCTGTTACCAAAGAAACCTTAATTTTAGAATGTCCGCTGCCGATGGATGGGGCTTGGAAGTATTTTTAGATTGAAGATTATTTCCCAAAATTTTAAGAATAAGTATTAATCGAAATTTATATTTTTGTTTAGATGCCGAAATCAACAACCTATAAAAAAATGACAAGCATACACCAAGAGTATCAATTAATCTATAACACATTTAACCAGTTGCGGCATGAAATTGAGAATGACATCAACAATTCAAAATTTCCTAAAACGGGCAAGGCACTTTTGATTTTCACCGACAAAATTGATGAAATAAGTAAAACTCTAACACCAGAAATAACTAACTTTTATACTTCTCAAGTATTAACCAGAGTCATATTTGAGCATTATCTCGTTTCCGACTATCTTTACACAAGGAGCAAGCTAGACTTATCTGATAATGTTGGGCAAGAATATTACAAAGAGTATTTATGTGGCGAGTTCTTCAAGAGATTTAGTTACTCAAAACAAGTAGATCAAATTATTGATAACAACCCAGAAAAAAAGACCCAATTAGAAATTATAAAAGAATCTTTACCTGAATTTGAAGATTTAACTAATGCTGAACTTCAAAGAATATTCGAAATCAAAAACTCTTTTTATGACTTGAAAAAAATCGGTAAATACCTAATTAAGTCTGAAACTGAAAAGTATTCAATAGCTAATTTCAATAAGGCAAAACTTGATTTGATTAAAAGGTACAGCGACCTCTCTTCATATGTTCATGGTGGTCCTTTGGCTGAACGAGACTTTATGACTCTTGATATTCAAAAAAAAGAAGAGATTGTGAAAGAAAATGTTGATTGGTCTAAATTAGCCTCCAAGTTATCTAAACTAAACTTGTTAAATCTACTTACGGGTGAATTTGGATTGAAATATCTTAAAGTTTTGAAAATTTTCAATTGACACTATATCATAAAGTATGTAAGTTAAAAACTTGCTAGCAATGGAATTATTATAAAATCCTTAGTTATACTAACCTAAAATTCTGTTATTTGTTTCTTGTAACTCTCCATCTCATGTTTAATTATAGTTTTATGGAAACACTCCCTTATCTTTGTCATATCATAGTCCAATTTCTCTTGACTTATTAAATTATATATGAAAAAAATATTTTTAATTCTTGCATTTTCGTTTTCATTCTCAGATGTTTATTCTCAGCGTATTGCAGCTGGCAGATTACATTCACTTGGGATTTGTGTTGATGGAAAAGTGAGATCATGGGGTGATGGTGAATTTGGACAATTAGGAAACAAGTCTATTTCTTCCGCAACCGCTCCACAATCTGTTGCTAAAATTTATGGTGCATCGTTGCCACCATCAGGAATTGTCAAAGTAGCTGGTGGTGAAATGCACTCTATGGCCTTGAAAGATGATGGTCTTGTTTATGTTTGGGGTCGTAATAATTTTAATCAACTAGGAGATTTAGTTTATAATTCTAATAGGCCATATAGTAATGTGCCTGTGGGTGTTGATTATAAAAGAGTTTCAGATATCATCGATATTGCCGCTGGCGGAAATCACTGTTTAGCAGTAAAAAAAAATGGAACTGTAATGTCTTGGGGGTATAATTATAATGGACAATGCGGAGTAGAAAGTACAAAAACAATGTCAACAACAATAATTAAGAATTTTTCTGGAGTAATAAAGGTAGCTGCAGGTTATGATTTTTCATTAGCCTTAAAAAGTGATGGAACAGTTTGGTCTTGGGGGGCAAATTCAAATGGACAGTTGGGTAATGGCACAACAACTGACAACTATATTCCTGCACAAGTAAGCAACCTAACAGAAGTGATTGCAATTTCTGGAGGATTCGAATATTGCATAGCACTAAAAAGTGATGGCACAGTTTGGACCTGGGGAAAAAATCAATATGGTCAGTTGGGAAATAATACGTCTACAGATAGCAAAGTGCCAATTATGGTTGGTACATTGTCCGGAATCTCAGCGATTGCTGCTGGTTATAAGCACAGCCTTGCCCTGCAGAATGATGGTACAGTGTGGGCTTGGGGTGATAATCAGAATGGATCTTTAGGTAATGGAACTTTCACTTTTAGCTATGTCCCAATTAAAGTAAAGAATCTAACTGGAATTATTTCTATTTCAGCTGGAGATGACCATTCACTTGTCGTAAAAAGTGATGGCACGGTTTGGGCTTGGGGGGCAAATTCAAATGGTCAATTAGGAGTCGGAAGTAATGAAAAAAGTAATGTACCTGTTAATCCATTTTTATCTTGTCAAGTTGTTATTAAAGTTAATAATCCAACAGAAAATCCGATAATAAATTTTTTTCCTAACCCTGCCTTTTCTAAATTAAATCTAAATATTAATTCAGATTATTTAGGCGAGAAATACGTTATTTATGACAATATCGGAAATTCTGTTTTATCTGGTATTGTTAGTTCTGAAAAAAGTATTATTGAGTTATATGATTTATCAGCGGGAATCTACTTTTTTAAGGTAGGCACAAATTTTAAACAATTAATTTTAGTTAATAAGTAAATTATTAATAGGGTATATCTGAAATTAATTACATCCAACCCTCTTAAATTGTTTTTCTATATTATTTGAGAAAGTTTCTAATACTCATATGCGAAAAGTCCAGCAAAAAATGTTTTTTAACGTCGTTCCAAGCACTGATTCTTAATTTTGGCTTGTCTTTAACTTTCAATAAGGCAGCCAGTTCTTTTTCTAACGTTTGCCGAACTTGAGTATGAAAACCACCTAAATTTTCATGATTTTGAGAAATCCAATATGCATCATTAATCAAAGATTCAATTCGTGTAATGGATCTGTCTGAAACATACATTTCTTTTACTTCTTGGTAAATTTTTATTAATGTCTTTTCGTGTTCTTTTAGTTCCATTTCATATTGTTATTTAGTTCTGTTCATTTATTTGAACCATGCGTCCATCCTTCGTATTCAAACGTTTTTACAGCCTCCAAAACTCTACTTTTTAATATCATTTTTAAAAATATTTAGCACAAATTTACTAAAAAGACGTGTTAGTTTAACTTGTTCTTTTCATAAAAATCTTTTCAATTCATCAAAAAATCCTAAACAATAACATCCTAAATTTGCATTCCAATTTTTATAACAAAAATTTATTTAATGAACGGAATATTCAGAGTACCAAAAGCCATTAACGAACCTGTGCTGGATTATGCACCGGGAAGCAAAGAACGTGAAAATTTAAAAGCAGCTATTGCCCAACTGCGAAGCCAACAAATGAATGTTGGAATGCACATCAACGGTAAAATAGTTCATACCGATTCAAAAGTAAGTATGAATCCTCCACATGATATTGCTCACAAATTGGGCGAATTTTCAAGAGGAGATGCTTCACATGTTACCGCAGCTATTGGTGCTGCCTTGGCTGCAAAAAAACAATGGAGTGAATTGGCTTGGGAACAACGGGCTGCCATATTTTTAAAAGCCGCCGATTTATTGGCTGGGCCATACCGTGCTAAGATTAATGCTGCCACCATGCTTTGCCAAAGCAAAAGCGTTTATC
>CAMDGU010000110.1 GCA_945897885.1 Chitinophaga pinensis | reverse complement strand
CCACGTATTTTGGGCAAATGCACCAATGGTATTTTGGATATAATCCAAATCATACAAGAATGAATTGTCATGCTTAAAATTCTCGGTCCAAACATTTACTCCCCCTATCCATTCCAGTTTTTTTGATGCTTTTAAATAACTTAATTCGGCAAATGAATTGGTTTGCTTACCGTTAAACCCATAATTGTTAGTAGTTAATTCCCTATCAAAATAAGCAACACTATTTTTAAAATTGAAAACGCCACCATTTTTGGATTTGTGCTCAATTTGAAATTGGCTTGAAACCCTTTCTGTGGCATTATTCTCAAAGTATCTTCCTGCACTGCCTGTATCTCCATTTATTAATGAAACATTTCCTCCTTTTCGTTCTTCCGTCACTCCCGTTACTCCAAACATAATTTTTGTTGTTTTATTCGGGTAAAAATATACTCTGGGATTAAACGTGTACCGTTCAAATTTTGGAATAGCCGTTAGTCCTATTCCTGAAGGATCAAAAGCTGCATTACTATTTCGAGCTGCATAAACGGTAAATCCAAACTTATCTTTTCGCTTACCATAAAAAGTGTTTATGTCCAAACCTTTTGCACTGGTTCCATTTAGAAACACTCTTAATTCCCCTTCCTCAGTCGGGGTTTTCGAAATTAAATTAACCATACCGGCAATAGCCCCACCACCGTACAAGGTGGAACTGGAGCCTTTGATAACTTCAGCTTGCTTTAAATCCAAGGGCGGAGTTTGCAATAAACCCAACCCACCTGAAAAACCCGAATACAAAGGAAATCCATCCTTTAAAATTTGAGTATAACGACCATCCAACCCCTGAATACGAATACTTGCATTAGCACTAGTAGCTGAAGTTTGCTGGGTTTGTATTCCTGTACTTTCAGCTAAAAGCATCCTGATGTCACCCGGTTTCATATTTCCTTTTTCTTCCAACTCCTCTCCTGCAATGTATTCCACACGGGTTGGAATATCTTTAATACTTCGGCTGCTGCGGGTAGAAGTAATTTCTATTTCTTCCATTTCTTCTTCCAAAGATTGAAGTTGAATTTTTAAAGTATCTGAATTATCAAGTGGGAAATTTAAAGTATCATAGCGGGTTTCATAACCTACAATTCGCCATGCAAATACTTGCTTCCCATTTGGTATATTAACCAAGTTTATCACTCCTTCTTCATCAGCTGCTCCTCCAATTTTTGAAGGTTTCAAATATACAGTGGCTCCTGCCAATGGCTCATTGGTGGCGGCATCTGTAATTTTTACATTTAATATATTTTGTGCATTCAGCGTATTTATTCCTAGAAGGAATAATACCATTAGTTTTAGTTTGTTCATGTTTGAAATTTAAAATTGAATTTTGTTTTTGCCTATTCATTCTCATGCCAAATGACATACATCAAGCTGTCATGCTGAGAAACGAAGTATCTGAATTAAAAAAAGATTCCTCCTTTGTCGGAATGACAAAGGCAGATTTCTTAACCTAATTGGGGTGGCTGCCAAATAGAAGGCATAAATTTTGAAGCCGACTCTATAACAAAATGGAATGGTTTATTTTCTCCTTTGATTGGCACAATAAATTCAATTGAAACTAAATGTTCAATAATAACCGAACTGCAACATGCACAATTACAAAAAGGCTGACAGTCATTATGTTCTTCTGCATCATCCTCACAACTACCCTTAGTTTGGCAATGCGTTTCAACTCCCGCATTGTCGTTACAAGGCAATGAAACAATGCCAACAAAGTAAAGACACAAAAGAGCTATCAGGATTTTCAAAATCAGGGGTAAAAATACAAATTTTATCATTCAAACAAACTTTCCCAAAGTTTGGAACTTTGGGAAAGTTATTAAATAATTTACTTACTCTTCCTCTGTATTTTTCATTTTCATCAATAACGTATAGGCTCCTTTTGTCACAAAGGTTTTTTCACTTATTTCTTCTGCTTCTGAAAATGATATTTGGGTAAATCCTTCTTCTGCATTTTGAAGTGTTACTTCTCTCATTGCATATTTTTTGTCACCGACTACTTCAAATACATAGTGCTTTCCTTCAAAAGTTACAATTCCATCTGTTGCAATTACAAGGGCCTTGTTGGTTGATACCTTTATTTCGGCGTTCATATACATTCCCGGCAAAAGTGTTTTATCATAGGATTCAAAATGGGAATGAACTTCTGCCATTCCATCGGATGATAAATCTTTGCTTATTAGTATAATTTCACAAGCATGTTTCTTGTCGGGTTGGTTATTGGTATGTGCTAAAACTTTTTGACCAATCGAAAGTTTATCTACATCCTTTTCAAATACATTCAGATTAAGATGTATGTCCTCAGGATTTACAAGTTCAAACATTACATCCGATGGGTTTAAATATTTACCAATATTTACATTCACTTTAGATACAAATCCACTAATGGGGGAAAACACACTTACACTTTTTGAAAGGTTATTTTCTGATAAAGTATTTGGATTTACATTAATTAACTTCAGTTTTTCAGCTAAGGCACTCATGGCTATCTTTTGCGATTTATATTCCATTTCCGTTTGCTGCAATATCTTATCACTGCTAGCCTTTGTTTTATTAAGTTCCTTTTGTCTTAAGTATTCACCTTCTAAATAGTTCAACTTAGATTTGGTAATTAAATAATCTTCCTGTAACTGAATATATTGCTGATCCTCCATAGTGGCAATCACCTCACCTTTGCTTACATGCATACCCGGAAGCAGCTTTGTTGTTTTTAAATACCCTCCTAATGGCATACTTACGGAAACCATATTTTGAGGTGGCACGTCGATTTTTCCATTCAATTTTAAAATTGAAGAAATTGACTTTTGCTCCAGTTTACCGGTCTCTATACTCGAATTTTTGAGCTGTGCATCGGTAAGTTCTACTATTGCTTGAGTTGCTGAAACACTCGATTTTTGTTCTGTATTGGTTTTACTGCCGCAAGCCATTAGGGTTGTTGCCAACAGAAATATTATAATTTTATTTGTACTCATTTCTTTGCTTTTGTTTAAAAATTAATTCTAATAAAAAAGGTTATTTATTCATTAAGTAATGAAGTTCAATAACACTGTAATTCAATTGTTTTAAGGCATCGCAATACTCGCTTTTTATAGTGGTAGCATTATTTACAAGCATGGTCCATTCTAAATAATTTATATCGCCATTGGCAAATTGCTGATTCGCTGTTTTGATTATAGTTTCCGCATTTTTTAAAGCAACTGTTTCAAAGTAATCAACAGTTTGAGTTTGTGCTTTAAAATTTTTCAATGCCTTTTGATAGTCAGTTCCAATGGTTTGCAAACCATATTTGTAGTTATTATCCGCAATAAGTTCAAGGGTTTTTGATGAATTTATCAACGCTTTTTGGGACCCAAAAAACAATGGAACCCCTACACCAAACTGAACACTACTGAATCGGGATGATTTTGGATAAAGAACATTGTCAGACCCCATACCCTGTATACTCATGTTGCTATAGCCCAAACTTAAATTTGGTAATAGTCTTGATTTTTCCAATTGTGTATTTAAAACAGAACTGTTTTTTTGCTGTTGTAAAACCAATAAAGACGGATGTCTTCTTACTTCCGAAGAATCTAAAGCTGCGGCTAAAGTAATTTTAGAATCCCCACTTAATGGAACAAATAACTGAGAAGTATTAAGTAACAACTGGAACCGAAGAAGCATTAAATCTATTTCATTCTGTATTTGTTTTAATTGAATGGCTATTTGCCCTCGTTGAGTTTCGGCAGTTATTTTTTCAAGAATATTACTTTCACCTGTTGTAAATCTAATATTTGCCTTTTCTAAAAAGGAACCAAAAACACTATCATTTTGGATTAAAATGATTTCCTTTTGTTTTAAATAAATGAGATAATAAAAAACTTCACTTACCTCCTTTTTTAGTTCAGTTTCTTTTACTGCAATATTTAATACACTGCTTTTGTAGTTAGACATTTGCAAAGCAGTTTGCTTAGCATATACCTTAGGAAAACTGATAGATTGTGCAATCCCAAATTTTGTATCCTTATAGTTGCTATTAATCTGACCATACTCACTTGTTATATTTGCTTGAGGAATATCCCCTTTTGATGCAGCCAGTTTTTTCTTATACTCAGCCTGAAGTCGTTCATTTTTTACCGATAAATTGTTTTTTACGGCACTATCAATAGC
>CAMDGU010000109.1 GCA_945897885.1 Chitinophaga pinensis | reverse complement strand
CAATGATTTTATGGATTATAAGGCGGATGCTTTAAACAGACCGGATTCAAATTTTTCTGCAAACCCCGAAAGACTTAAATCACTTTTAATTTTTTCCATTTTTTGTGCGTTAGTTTCCATAGTGTATGGTTTTGCAACTGTTTATAGGTTAGGTGTATTCATTACTTTAGTTATATCATTATTATTTTTTTATAGTGTGTTATTAAAACGATTACCAATAATCGGCAATCTTTTGGTGGCTGTTCTTGGTGCATTTTCAATTTTAATTTTAGTTGCCTTTGATGCCAATATCAATCAAGAGTTAGTTCTTATTTTTTCAATAAATGCTTTTGGTATGCATTTTTTAAGGGAAATGATTAAAGATACTGAAGATATGGAAGGTGATGAAGTGGCCGGATACAAAACGTTTCCATTATTGGCCGGATTAAAAACTACACGCATTTTTTTAATTGTTTCATTATTCCTTTACATTATGGTTTTTACTACTTGTGTTCGCCTCATGATGATGCGCTATTTTTCAGCCCCATTAAGTTATACATTTTTAGCCTACAATGTATTATGCATTGGTTTACCCTTGTTTCACTTATTATCTAAATTGCAACTCGCCACAGATAAAAATGATTTCAATTACATGAGCAAAGTAGCTTTATACATAATGGTTACAGGTACTTTGTCCATGTTATTTTTTTAAAGGATGTTAGAGATTTTATTAGGATCAAAATCGCCACGACGAAAGGAATTATTGAAAGGTGCAGGTATACTATTCACTTTAGTCAATATCGATTCGGATGAAGATTTCCCGGAGGAAATGGCCGGAGAAAAGGTATCAGAATTTTTGGCGATAAAGAAAGCCGAGGCATATACCGGAAACCTTGAAAACAAGATATTACTTACGGCTGATACCACGGTTTATCTGGAAGGTGAAATAATAAACAAACCCTTAAATGAAGCGGATGCCATTGCCATGTTAACCAAACTTTCAGGAAAAATGCACTCGGTTTTTACTGGAGTTTGCCTCCGCTCAAAATCAAAGGAAATCTCCTTTACCGACAAAACAAACGTTTATTTTAAGGTTTTGACTAAAGATGAGATTGAATACTACGTCAAAAAATTTAAACCATCTGATAAAGCCGGAGCCTATGGTATCCAAGATTGGATAGGTTATATTGGGGTAACAAAAATTGAAGGTGATTTTTTTAATGTGATGGGTTTACCTGTAAATAGGGTATATGATGAGTTAAAGAAATTTGAAAATTAATATCCCATTTTTTTAATCTTTTTTAAAAGTTTTTCGGCAGAATTTGCCAATCCACTCGAAGCATAAGGCAACACCGACTCTGTTAAATCTTTAATTTCATGGCAAAGTTCCGGCTCGTGGTCAATTATTTTTGATAGAATATGAATACTAAAAGCTTTTACCGCAATTGGGTTTTCTTTATTTTCAAGCCATTCAAAACATTTTTGGGTAACAATGCCGTCCATTTCGCTTGGAATTTTTGTTTTCCAAATTACACGTGTAACGCAACGTAAAACAGATTCGTTGGGATTAATTTCAAGATGCTTCAACAAGGTTTCTAAATACTCATAAAACCATTCTGGTTGCTTAACCCCAGCATACTGCAATACCCAAGATGCCATAAACGCTTCATGTTGGGTTCCTTTAACAATGATTGAAACTAGTTCATTAAACAGTTCTTTTGAGTCTGAAACGATTTTTTCCAATTCTGAAACCTGAACTTTGTTAAGTCTTACTTTATAAATATCTTTAAATGAGGTTTTTGAAAAATCCATAATTATATTTAAATCTATTCTTTATCAACCAATTTTAACCAATCCTTTACAATATTCCTTAAGGATTTTTCCTTTGATTTTACATCTATCAAATTTTTAAAAATAATTAATCGTCTCCCATCTTTGTAATCACCTTCCAATAATCCGGATGCATTATTAATCTTTGCCCCGCTTGGAAATACAAGCATTATCCTTTTTTTAAAAAGATTGAAAACTGCTATTTCACGTTTATATTCTTTTGGGTCAAATGGTTTCATTTCACCTTTATAATAGAAGCTGGGATTATTCCATTTTATCCGTTCGCTTATTTCTGTATCAATGCTTAGTACCATTTGGCGAATATGCTCAACAACTGGTGCTATTTCGGGGCTAAGCTTATTAATATGAGCAGTTACCTGTTCACTATCTGTTGGTTTATTTCTTTTGGCCACTCTTTTCAGTTTTTAAAAGTTAATCCTTCGTTTTCTAATGCAGCTTTTAATTTTGGAATAGAACCAGGTCCCATGCCTTGAAGTTTAAGTATTTCAGCTTGGGAATAGGTAGCCAATTCTTTTAAATTTTTAATTCCCTTATTTGCCAATGCTCTTTGTGCCGGGGCAGAAAGAAATGAAAAATTATTCTCTTCCATTTTTTTATTTCCGGTCTTTTGGGTTTTAGCTTTATCCAAATTTTGAATTACTCTATATTTTGTGATTTTAGATATCAAGTCTAAGGGCATAGGCTGGTCTATGGGAAACTGAATCGAACCTTTTGCGCTTTTATAGACAGATATTTCCTTTTCAAAAGCTTTAATACCGGCTCCTCCGGGGTAAAAACCAATATGATTTTTGTAACCTGAAAAGTGAACCAAATTGCCATTAAGTTTAAATGTTGGAATTCCATAATTGATGGTTTCCTCAGCCTCAGGTGCAGCTTTTTTTATAGTTTCTCTAACTTGTTGTAAAAGCTTTTGGGTTTCGGCGGGAAATGTGGCAATAAATGAATCGATGTCTTTTTCTATAATCATAAATATAAAGTGTTAGCTTCAAAAATAATTATTCATCAAATTTGACCAAACCTACTATTACAAAATTGAAACCATTGTGATCGTTAACTTTAAAATAAACAGCTATTAAAAGCAATTTTATTGAATTCAATTTCTTTAAATGTACCTATCATCTCCAAATTCTTTTTTTTCATCAAGTTCAGGAGTTGCTATTATCCGTGATAAAAACCGCATGGTACCATACTTTTTCCAAACCCGGGAAGCCCAAATTATCCCAATTACCAATCCTAAAGCGGCAATACTTAACCCAGCTATCATTCCTAAATTGGTAGGATGTGAAAAATAAATTAAAGCTCCAATTCCCAGTCCTATTAAAAGGGGAGATGCAACTATTTTTAGCCATCCAATGGTTTCCGTAATGAATTCTAAAATTTTAAACATAATGCTTCTGTTTTTTCAAATATAAAAAAATTAAAATTTAATACTTTGAGGGTGTCGTACATTGTTCGTAAAATCATATTTCTTCTTTACTGCCTGCAATCGTTGGTAACTAGTTCCATAATAAGCCGTTTCCCATTTCTCAAAGTCAGCATTACAATAGTTAACGTATTGGGCTGTAATTCCATTTTTTTTAAATGTTTCCAATATTTCTGAAGTAGCAGCCTTTAGCTTTTGTTCTTGAGCACTTACTTCCCAATAGGATTGTATTTCCGCGATATAATTCATTGCACGATGAGGAAAACAGGAACCTTTTTCAAATATGGGATTATTAATATTTCCGCCCAAAGTATTCACTTGATAAATCATCCCTTTGGTATTTATCACTTTATCTAAGACGTGTAAAATGCATTCAGAAATATCCGCTAAACCTTTATAAAAACCGGCGGATGATATTTTAAAATTGGCAGGGGTGGGTAAGCCATAATAATTCTTCATCATTACAGACAGTTCGCGGTATTTACCAGGATACGATTGATCCATTTCTTTTCCTAAAGTATTTAAAAGATTCTGAAAATAAGGAGTTTTGCGTTTGTGGTTCATTACAATAATATTCAGCGTTTTCCCATTTAGTACAAAGCCTGAAAAGCATGAATTAGGTAGGAGTGTGGTAAACTCAAACCAACGTTCAAGAATGTGTTTGCCCGCTCTGCATTAAAGTTTAAAGCTTTAAAATAATGAGATTGGATTCCGGCAGGGGCTTTATGCGATTGGAAAATCATCTCGGTTACAACTCCGAAGTTTCCGGAGCCGCCGCCTCGCAAGGCCCATAATAACTCAGGGTCGTCTTTTGTGGGATGAATTATTCCATTTCCGTCTACAAAAGTGGCTTCCAGCAATTGATCGCATATAAGGCCGTATTCTCGGGAGAAAAGGCCATAACCGCCTCCCACTGTTAATCCTCCCATGGCAACACTGCCGCATGAACCAACAGGTATAATTCTAT
>CAMDGU010000108.1 GCA_945897885.1 Chitinophaga pinensis | reverse complement strand
CAAGGCCATTGGTAGTTTTGCCCATGGCACTTATTACTACCAATAACTTTTCGTTTTGGTACTTTTTTAAAATACTGCCTACGTTTTTTACTGCATTTGCATCTTTTACAGATGCCCCACCAAATTTGAATACTTTCATTTTTAAAATTTAAGGTTTTTAGAAAAGCCTATTTGAGCCGCTTAACTATCGGCAAAAATAAGTTTTAAGACTGAAATAATGTGTGGAATTGAGTTTATAAGGCTAAAACAGCATGCATCTTTATTAGGGTTTAGGATTTCCCTTGTTTCTCGGATTGAGAGCTTTTTAATTTTGCTTTATGCTATATTCTTTTATTAGGGGATGAGATTAGCCACTATTTTTAATAACTAGAATTTAATATTTGGGAAATGTTTTGATGAAATTCAGATTGATAAATTTGATTTAGAATTATAACTGAATTATGAAAAAGCTTTTTATACTGTTAACTTTTATTCTTACAAGTTCTTTAATCTATGCACAAAATGACTACTACTGGTATCGTGGACAAAAAATATCTTTAACAAAAATTGAGACAAAGAAGTATATTGTTTTTGAAGATAGTATTAAAAATGAGAAGGAATTAAAGGATATTTTAGGTATTCAAAAACTAAAAATTTTAGAATTTAGTGAAAATAACTTTTCATATAAAGGCAGTGATTCAGTAAAAACAAAATGGGCTATTATTGAAAGTGATAACTTTAAAAACGAAAAATTAACTAACAAAAGTAGAATTATATATGAAGCCCCTTTTTATAAAATATCGAGAAAAAATGAAGCAGGGTTATCACACCTGTTCTATGTAAAATTAAAAGATACAGCCGATTTTAATAAACTTGATTCTTTTGCAAATAAGAACAAAGTTGAGATTTTATGGCAAAATAAATTTATGCCACTATGGTTTACCCTTTCTTGCTTGAAAGAATCAGAAGGAAATGCATTAGAAATGGCCAATTCATTTTTTGAAACCAATTTATTTGCAGCAGCCAATCCTAATTTAATGATAGAACATCCCGAAACTTGCATGAATGATACCTATTTTAATAATCAATGGGGGTTAAAAAGTACTGGGCAATATTCATCATCTGTGGATATAAAAGTTTGTGATGCCTGGGATATCACACATGGGAGTGAAAATGTAATTATAGCCTTAATTGACCACCCAATTAAATTAGGGCATCCTGATTTAACAAATATTTCTGATGACACTTATGGGGCAAATTTCGATAATTTATCCAACCAGATAAAAAGCTATTGTATTCATGGTATTAGTGTGGCAGGAATTATGTCAGCTAATGCTAATAATTCAATGGGAATTGCTGGAATAGCTGATAAATGCCCTTTGATAGCAACGAATTATGTCCCATCGGGTAATAATAGTGAACAAGAAATTGCTGATGGAATTAACTTTGCTTGGCAGAATGGTGCCTCTGTGATTAACGGATCCTTAATATCCGAAGAAAGCGACCTTATTTACGATGCTATTGTTGGTGCTTTAACCAACGGAAGAAATGGGCTTGGTTGTGTAATGGTATTTTCTACTGGTAATGAAGATGGCAATGTCGCATTTCCTTCGAATGCCGCCCCGGATATTATTTCTGTTGGTATGATATCAACCTGTGCACAAAGGCTTGTCAATGGTCAATGTGGTGTA
Source organism: Chitinophaga pinensis (assembly GCA_945897885.1). Classification (GTDB taxonomy): domain Bacteria; phylum Bacteroidota; class Bacteroidia; order NS11-12g; family UBA9320; genus JABWCE01. The sequence goes on along the minus strand of CAMDGU010000108.1, from coordinate 2,688 downwards.
AACGGGGAATGGGAAGGAAGTCAATATGGCTCTGAATTAGATATAATGGCACCAGGTTTTCATATACCCACAACTGCTATGGCATCTACAAATTATTTATTTGAATACAATCAACATTTCGGTGGGACTTCTGCTGCTGGCCCACATGTTGCGGCAATTGCGGCATTAATTCTCTCAGTAAATCATAACCTGACACAAGATCAGGTTAGAGATATTATTGAATCTACTGCCCAAAAAATAGGAGGGTATAATTATGTAACCACTACTGGAAGATCCAACGGAACCTGGCATGAAGAAATGGGATATGGTTTAATTGATGCAGAAGCTGCGGTAAATGAGGCAGTAAATTTGTGTTCAACGGGAACTTACGATTTATATTCTAAAGATAATAATAACGACATCGGTCTTGAACCCAATCCAGCTAATACTTATGAATTCTCGAGAAACCCAATGATGTATATGAGTGATGATATTTGGGTAAGAAATCAAAATGATGGATTTACTAATAGAATTCACCAAAATCCAGAATTTACAATAAACGAACCCATTTATGTTTATGTAAGAATTAGAAATAAGGGGTGTGAGCCCTCATCAGGTACTAATTTATTAAAGCTTTATTGGGCAAAAGCATCGACAGCACTATCCTGGTCATACCCCTGGGATGGTAGCGGTAATCTTGTAGGGAAACCTCCATTAGGAAATATGATAGACGTTCAAGCTATCAGTTCAATCCAATCAGGAGGTGACGAAATAATTGAATTTGAATGGTATCCTCCTAATCCAAACAATTATGCCAGTTGGTTTGGTAGTGAAAATGGGCATTTTTGTTTGCTTGCGCGAATAGAAGAAGACAAATCACAGGGTGGAATGTATAAGGTAGAAGACGCTAACTTATACGACAATGTAAGACAAAACAATAATATTGTTTGGAAAAACATCACAATTTTTGACATAATGCCGGGTGCTCCATCACCTGTAAAAAAAGGGTGCGTTATAGTAAGAAACTTTGGAGAAGAAACGGATGCAATCAGCTTAAAAATGACCGTTCCTGGTTTAGAATTTGACAATTCTATTTTTGACCATGGAATAGTTCAGTTGGAACTTGAGCCCAAGTTGCTAACAGAATGGGAAAATGGAGGTACTGTGGGAGGTGGAATTACAGCAGTTGATAACATTATAACATTAATAGGTACGGGATCTTGGATTGGTAATCTTACCTTACCAACAGATACACAATATATAGCATGCGTTAAATTTACTGCAACTGATAGCAGTGCCTCTGTTGAAGATACAAAGTATAACTTAGATCTTTTACAAATAGATGCTGAGGGAGAAATTATTGGAGGCGAAAGATATTGTATAAATTTCGGCCTAACCGAAGAACCAGAAGGTGAACCTTTAAAAGCAAATAACTCAAATGTAAATGAAAAACAACTCAGAATAAATATTTTCCCTAATCCTGCCAAGAACAGTTTTACAGTACAGGGTGATTCTAAACAAAGTTACAACCTTCGTATTATTGATATATTGGGCAGGGAAAAGTTTAAAGATAATTTTATTGAATCAGCAACGATTATTACTTCCACATATTCCCATGGGCTCTATTTTATTGTAATAACTGAGAATAATAGTAATTCACAAACCGTTAAAAAACTAATTTTGGAATAATTATGAAAAGAATTTTATTGACTAAGGTATTTATCTTGCTATTAGTTTTTTCAGGACACGCAAGGGCAAAATATATTGACAGCCTTATCGTTTCGAATCAAGAACTAAATAGTGAGAAGTTAGTTTACTTAATTGCCCTCACATCCTTTCCCAATACCCCTACATTGCTTAATGTTGATTCGCTAACGGTATCTTTATCAAGTAACGTTGTAACTATTAATAGTCTTTATATTAGCGGAAATGCCCCTTCTTTTTATAAGTCTAAAGACACAATCAAGATTGGTAAATTAAATCCAGGAACATATAAATTGATTTTCAATCTAAAATATAAAACTGTAACTTCTAAATATTTATCTAGTAAAGATTCCTTATTCGTTACTGTGTCAGATATAGGAAATATCCAATTAATAAAACATTCATTATTAGTTTATCCAAACCCAGCCTACAATCAAATCACAGTCCATTCCAGTAATTTAATTAACGAATTATTTACAATAACCGACCAAGCTGGAAGAAAAATTTTAACCGGCCAATTAAACAAAGAAACAAATTTGCTTGACATAAGTAATTTGGCAGAGGGGTTTTATTTCCTTGAAATTGGAGAAGCAAAAAAGAAAACATTTAAGATTTTGAAGCGATAACCTATTCTTCCCAATCTACAATAAATAAGTTGGTATCTCGGGTTCCACCGTTATTTCTGTTAGAACTAAAAATCAACTTTTTACCATTCGGCGAAAACATAGGAAAGGCATCAAAACCACCATCACGGCTTAGTTTTATTAAACCCGTTCCATCCAAATTCATCATATAAAGATTGAATGGAAAACCTCGTTTATATTCATGATTAGAAGCAAAAATGATTCGTTTACCGGTATGGTCAAAATTTGGTGCCCAGTTAGCATTGCCTAGATTTGTAATTTGTTTTGCATCGCTTCCATCCGCATTGGCAGTAAATACCTCCATTTTTGTAGGTGCTACCATTCCTTTTGCCAATAAATCTTTGTATTCCTTAACATCTTC
>CAMDGU010000107.1 GCA_945897885.1 Chitinophaga pinensis | reverse complement strand
ATGAATTATTCCATTTCCGTCTACAAAAGTGGCTTCCAGCAATTGATCGCATATAAGGCCGTATTCTCGGGAGAAAAGGCCATAACCGCCTCCCACTGTTAATCCTCCCATGGCAACACTGCCGCATGAACCAACAGGTATAATTCTATTTTTAGGAAGTATTTCAGCATAAAGCTGAGCAATAGTGCAACCGGGGCCAATTTTTAGTTTATTGTCTTCCAAAAATTCTACCGAATTTATATTTGAAAGATTAATAACCATTCCGCCATCATTAACCGAAAACCCTTCCACATTGTGACCTCCGCTTTTATGGCTATTTCCAGATTGTTTTTATTTGCATAGCTTATGGCTTCGGCTACATCTTTAGTGTTGGTGCATAATGCAATAGCAGCCGGGTACTTATCAATACTTTTATTAAAACCTTTGCGCAATCCATTATACCTTGAATTTTCTTTGGTAACTAAATCAAATGAAGGTTTTTGAATTGGTGTGGTGATCTTTTTTAAAACAGTGTCAGTACTTAAATTTTTAGTTTCGTTAGTATTTTCTGATACTCCGCAGTTAGCTAAAAGCATACTTGTTCCTACTATCGCACTATATTTTATAAAATGTTTTCGTGAAATTTTTTTTGACATCGTCTTGAAATCAAAAGTAATAATGAAATGTCATCTCAAATATCTACTAATTCTAAAGCTAACAAAATATTAAACGGTTAATTTTTGTTTAAACTAAATTTAAAGAATAATAAATTCAGTTGCTTGGTTCCTGAATGGTTTTTTCAGCAGCCTTACTTTGCCATTGTTTTAATAGATTTTCATCGACACTAAAACCCGCTTGTTTGGCTTTTAATAAATCAGAGTAGGCATTATTATAATCTTCTTTTCCGGCATAATTTAAAGATCTGAAATAATAATACTGACCGTTTGTGCCATCCTTTTTGATAAGGTAATTAAATTGTTGTATGGCTAAACTAAATTCCCCTTTTTTGTAATAAGCCACCCCTAAATTATTATAAGCTGAAAGGTTGGCAGAATCTAAGGTTAAATACTTTTTGAAATCCTTTATTCCTAAATCGTATTTGCTTAAATAATCGGTGTATAATGAACCTCGATTGATGTATGTTTTTGGTTCAATGGAATCAAGTTTTATAGATTTTGTATAATCATCTACCGCTAATTCATATAATCCTTTACCTGTATAGGAAACTCCTCTGTTTAAATATAATCTGGCATAAGTTGGATCACATTCAATTCCTTTACTTAAGTCTGCCAGTGCCAAATCGTATTGCTTTAATTCATTGTGCATATGTCCTCGATTATTATATGCTGTTCTTGAAGTAGGATATTTTTCGACTACATCACTCCAGAAATTAATACTTCCGGTCCAAATTGGAATTCTAGTCCAGGTAATAACTATCATTATGGCTACATAAAAACCTATCAAATAGGGGGTAAATGATATCAGTTTATATTTTTCAAAATGGTTATATAAATATCCAATGACAAAGAATAGCCCTAAATAAGGGATATAAGTGTATCGCTCTGCAAGTATGGTTTCGCCAACCGGCAAAAACTGCAATACAGGAAATATTGTTAGCAGGAAAAATAGGGCTCCCCATAAAATAGCTTTATCTGTTTTAAATTTTCTATAAACCAATACCAACAAACCTATAATCATTATAGGGGCACCATACATTAGCCAAGATAATGATTTATCGTCATGGGTGAATGGATATGGATGAAAACCGGATAATTGAAAAGGAACAAAAGCTTTAATGATATAAAGCAGTAATCCATAATTTCCTATTAACAGGCTATCGAAAAGTGATAAATTATAGACATTAACCGCAGGTGAACTTTTTTGAGCAATTACAGCAATTACCCCAAAGACTAGTGATGATGCAAAAAATGGTATTTTCTCCAAAATAACCTTCTTATCAAATAGCCTTCTGTTGTAGAAAAAATCGAGTAGGACAATCGCTAATGGAAGCGTAACGGCCTGCCCCTTAGATAGCAATGAACCAACAAAAAATAGCAGTGAGTAAACAAAATACTTGGAGTTATATTCTTTTTGAAGATAAAATAAATACGAAATTAAACTTGCCAGATAAAACATACCATACAATACGTCTCGTCTTTCTGCAATCCAGGCCACCGATTCAATATGCATGGGATGAAGCGCAAAAAGTAAGGAAGTGATAGCAGCTATTGACGTTGCTTTATTGGTTAAATGGTAAATTAAAATGTAAACCAATACCGAATTTATAAGATGTATTGCAAGGCTTGTAAAATGAAAGGTTTTGGGATTTAATCCTGAAAAACTAAAGTCAATGGCATAGGATAAAATTGAAAGAGGACAATAGTTTCCTACATAAAATGAAGTAAAAAATAGTTTAAAATTAGTCCAAGAAAGAGACGTGATTGATGAGTTTCCTAATACAAAAGAGGGATCGTCCCAGTTTAAAAAATCACCCTTTAAAATTCCATAGTATACAATAAAAGTTAAAAAAACGATACCACCAGGAAGTAACCAAAAATTACCTTCCTTTTTATCATTCTCTTTTCCCTTTTTTAAATTTGCCTTTTTATCCATTTTAGTTATCTCAGCGAGCAAATCTAAACAAAAATTAAATATTAGGATACTTTACTATCCTAATTCCCTTGGTAAAAAAATATAAAAATTCAGTATAACCAAAAGCTTAAACGTTTACAGTTAGGTTAGTTTTTGAATTGGTGGGTAGTAAATTCTTAAAAGAGGCCATCTCTCAGGATAATTACTCAAACAATCGGCAATTCGTTCTTTATGTTTATTAATAGAATCGGTAAGGGCAGGGGCGCTTATTTCCGGATTGCAAACTTTGGCTATATTTTTTCCTAAAACAGGTTGTTTGTCTTCGATAAGTTTTTTTACAGCCAATTCATACCGGTTCAGTAAAATTTTAGTCTTTTCCAGTTTTGAAAGACTCGGTTTACTTTCTAATTTTAACTCAGGTTGTTTTTCAGGAATCTTATCGTTTATAGATTTGCTTATTTCCTTGTCATTATCCGCTAAATCTGTTTTAAACGAATTATTTTGGGTTTGTTCTGGCAAAAAATACCTCTTAATCCTAATGTCAGTGGGAGATAGGCTTAGTTTAGAAGCAATTTTGAAAGCTTCTTTAGCAATGGTTTCTAATTCTGCAAAGTCCCAATCACGTGATTGGAGGTAATCTAAAGTGGAATCACTCAATGAAATTTTGGTTTCAGGCAAAATTTCATCTTTTAAAAAGTAATTGAAAAGGGAAGTATAGAGTTTTTCTGTCTTCAAATTTAGTCCAATTAATGTATCATTTAACTCACTAATCTTAAACTGCTGATTTTTAGACACTTGAAAATACTTTTCAAAACTCTCTTTTCCTGAAACCTCAAGTTTGACATAGTTAGACAACCAGAGAATTAAGCACTTTTCAATTAAGTATTTCTGATCTCTACCATAAAACATGTCGTCACTTGTTTCATATTTTTTTAGTTTAAATAAATAAATACTACTGCCGTTATCAGTTTTAATAAGGATTACAGGTTCATTTGAATGGCCAAGTAAGTCAAGCTGAGCAGGGTTGGAAATTCTGTCTAAAGCTATTTCGCTAAAATCAAACCATTGAGGTTTTGTGCTTGCAGAGTTAAGTAGTCTGGATAGCAGTTTCTCGTCTATTTGCCACTTTAATTCGTCATTAAGCCGAACCTTATTTTCCGCCACCTCAATACAGTACTGGATAAACGGATACTCCTCACAAATCACACTTAAATTTTGCATAAAAATAATTAAGCAATATTAAGCAGATTGAATTAACTGTTTTAAACAGTTTCTAAACAATTTAAAAAGTAGCTTAATTAAATTTTCGTATAACTATAATGCCTAATAAAATTAAGCTTAATGATATTATTTGAATTAAGCCAATTGGCTCGTTGTAATAGACGCCCCATAAGGTAGAAACTACCGGCATCATATACGTAACGGTAGAGGCAAATAATCCGTTTGTGATTTGAATAAGCCGATTGAATAGGATTAAACTTAGCCCTGTGCCTAGCAATCCGAGCATGCTGATAGAAACAGTACTCTTTATAAACTCGGGAGAAAGGGCGCTTTGAAATGGAAATTTAAAGAGAAAAAGGCAAATTAAGCCGGGAATAAAAATTAAGCTTAATGGTATGGATGCTATATATAGTGGACTGTATTTGCTTAATTTATTTTCTATTACATTTACGTTAGTTCCGTAGAGTAAGGTTGACAGTAAAATTATTAAACCATATTCGTAATGTGTTTCAATTCCTCCGCCGGGTTTATTTATAATAAGCGATAAAGAACCAATTAAGCCAATTAAGATTCCTATAATTTTGTATTTATTAAAGGTTTTTGAAAAAATAAATATTCCGGCAAGTAGCGTAAAGAAAGGTGTTAACGAGTTTAGGGCCCCTGCTGTAGAGCTTTGTAAATAGGTTTGAGCATAAGCAAAACAAAAGGCCGGAATAAAGTTTCCCATTAAGCCGGATAAAGCAAACCACTTAATATCGCTTTTTTCAACCTTAAATAAATTGGCTATACCAAAGGGAATGAATAATATTCCGGCTATACAGATTCTATACGCGGCTAATTGAGT
>CAMDGU010000106.1 GCA_945897885.1 Chitinophaga pinensis | reverse complement strand
AATCCAAATTTGCTAATGCAATAGGAGCCACCGTTTGTGTAGGCCGTTATACTTGCAGTACTACAAATGTTAAATATATAGCCGCTTTTTTTTACAATCATATTAGGGCCTATTATTCGGGTAAGATGATAGGCAGATGCAAGGTTCGTATTTATTTGTTTTTCAAAAATCTCATCGTCTTCTTCGGTAATACTACCTGGCAAAAAGATTCCGGCGTTGTTAATTAAAACATCAATGGTTCCTAATTTTTCTATGGCTTGTTTGCCAAAGTTAATTATTTCACTTTTACTTGATACATCGCATTTAAAGGCAAATAAATTAATACCAGGAAAGTTTTCTTTAATTGATTGCGACAAATCTGATAAATCAGAACTGTTTCTGGCGCATGTAACTATATTAAAACCTTTTGAAGCAAATTTAAAGACTAAACTGCGCCCAATTCCTTTGGTACCACCTGTAATTATTATGTTTGGCATTATTTTTCAAAAATAAGATTACAATTAGTAACTTTTTCAAAAAACTATGAACTTACAAAATCGGAATTATTGAAAACGAAACCAAATTGGTATCAAATATTTCATACTTAATAATTAATATTGCATTTCACAATTTATGACTGTTTTCTACCATTTTGGGCGATATTTATTGTTTTTACGAAGCATGTTTACAAAACCCGAAAAGTTATCTGTTTACACGCAACGTTTGTTTACTGAAATGGTAGCAATAGGTATTGGTTCATTACCAATCGTAATTCTGATTTCTATTTTTCAAGGAGCAGTTACTACGGTTCAAACTGCCTATCAACTTGTAACCCCTATGATTCCTAAAACTACCATAGGAATTATTGTAAGTGATTCTACCATGTTGGAGCTTGCACCCACAATTACCTCGCTGGTCTTGGCTGGTAAAGTGGGTTCACATATTGCCTCTGAGATAGGAACCATGAGAATTAATGAAGAAATAGATGCGCTTGAAGTAATGGGTATTAATACTGCGGCATTTTTGGGACTTCCTAAAATATTAGCCGGACTTTTAATGGTGCCAATTCTTGTGATTATTTCAATCTTTTTAAGTGAAGTAGGAGGGATTGCCGCTGGTCATTTTTCTGGTGCCTTAACAGCTGATGAATTTATTCAGGGAGCCCGCTCTACCTTTAAATTATTTACACTTCAGTTTTCATTAATAAAGGCCTTTACTTTCGGCTTTATTATTACCTCGGTATCATGCTTTCATGGATATTATACTCAAGGTGGAGCCATTGAGGTTGGCGAAAGCAGCACGAAAGCAGTTGTGTATAGTTCCATTATGATTCTTGTAGCTGATTATATTTTAGCTGATCTTCTTTTAAAATAAAATGATAGAGTTAAAAGACGTTCATAAATCATTTCAGGGAAGGGAAGTTTTAAGAGGAATTTCAACCGTTTTTGAAGCCGGAAAAATAAATTTGGTAATAGGAGCCAGTGGACATGGAAAAAGTGTTTTGATGCGTTCTATGGTAGGTTTAATAGATGTGGACAAGGGTAATATATTATATGATAACCGAATCTTGGATTTCAAAGACTATGAACAAACCCGCGAAATAAGAAGGGATATCGGAATGCTTTTTCAAGGTTCTGCCTTATTTAACTCTTCTACTGTGCAGGAAAATGTTGAGTTTCCTTTAAAAATGTTTACCAACATGACTAAGGAAGAACGAATTGAAAGGGTCAATTTTTGCCTAAAGCATGTGAATCTTGAAAATGTGAATAGCAAATTTCCTGCTGAAATAAGTGGTGGAATGAAGAAACGAGTTGGTATAGCCAGAGCAATAGCTTTGGATATTAAATACCTTTTTTGTGATGAACCCAATTCAGGTTTAGACCCAATAACCTCAAGGGTTATTGATAATTTAATCAGAGATATTACGGAAGAATTTAATATAACAACGATTATTAATACCCATGATATGAAAACGGTTTTTGATATCGGTGATAATATTATTTTTATTTACAAAGGTGATAAATGGTGGGAAGGAACCCGAAATGATGTAAAAACCTCTCATAATAAAGAACTTCAAGATTTTTTAAATGCTTCTTATATAGTTTAATTTAAAGGTTAAAGTAGAAAGTATAAAGGTTAAAGGGTGATTGGTGTAAACGAATAAATCACTAGTTTAACTATTCCAATTAACTACAAACAAAAAAATGAAATTTATAAAAAATATAACACGCAAGGTAACCTTAACCTCAACCTTAGTTTTAACCTTTATTTGTTTCTCCTTTAAGCCGATAGCGCCGGAAGAAGGCATGTTTTTACTAAGCCAGATTGGGGGTGCTAATTTGCAAAATGCCGGTCTCAAAATTCCACTTGAGGAGGTTTATAATCCAAATGGTGTTAGTTTAATTGATGCTTTGGTGCGTTTGGATGGATGCACCGGTTCTTTTGTTAGCAATGAAGGGTTAATCATAACCAATCACCATTGTGCATTTGGAGCAGCAGCGGCTATCAGTAGCAAGGAAAATAATTACATCGAAAATGGTTTTTATGCGGAAACCTTGGAAAAGGAGGTGAAAACCAGTATGACCTGTAAAATTACTCAATCCTACATGGATGTAAGTGAAAAGGTATTGAAAGGAGTGAGTGAATCAATGGCTTATGATAAGCGAAATGAGATAATTAGCGTAAACAGTCAAGCTATTGTAAAGGATGAATCTGCCTTGCATCCAAGTCTCAAAATTGAAGTTTCTCAAATGTCGGTTGGTAAGCAATACACGTTGTTTCGTTATCAGGTTTTAACGGATATTCGTTTGGTTTACGTTCCACCCCGCAGTGTTGGCGAGTTTGGCGGAGAAAGTGATAACTGGGTTTGGCCACGTCATAATGCCGATTTTTCCTATGTAAGAGCTTATGAAAATGGAAAGCCTTTTGTACCTAAAAAGTTTTTAAAATTAAATCCAAATGGTACCAAGGAAAATGATTTTGTATTCATCTTAGGATATCCGGGTCGCACCTATCGTCACCAACCTTACAAATTTTTAGAGTATCAGCGTGATCAGGTTCTTCCATTTATTGCCAATTGGTATGAATTTAAAATTAAATCGATGCACGATTGGGCAGGTAAAGATGAAACCCGTAAAATAGCCGTAGCCAGTTATACCAAGTCCTTGGCCAACACATCCAAAAATTTTAGAGGAAAAATACAAGGTCTAAGAAGAACACAGGTTATAGACGAAAAAAGTGCTGAGAATGAAAAGCTTAAAGAGTTTATAAAAACATCTGAAGAGTTGAACAGAAATTACATTGGCGTTATTGAAAAAATTGATGAGCTTTATGATTTAAATATTTCATTAGCCAAACGCGATTTGTTGGTAAACGAACTGACACAAAGCGTTGCCGTATTTCATGCAGCCAATTTTATTAATAATGTAAATGTAGGTATGGATAAAATACCAAAGGCTGAACGCAAATCTTCTTTAGAAAAAAACAGGGAAGAAATACGCAAAGGGTTTCAGCCTAATTACCGTATTTATGACCCTGAGCTGGATAAGGCTTATTTAATAAAATTATTATCGGATTTAAGTGATTTACCTGATAATTTGAAACCTGCTTTTTTAAAGTCGATAAAGGGGAAAGAAGATGTTAAGTCTAATATTACCCGTTTCGTAAACGGTTTGTATAAGAAATCTAAACTAAAGGATACCAAAAAGACATGGGCATTATTTGAAAAAGACCTTTCAAAATTTGTAGCTCAAAAAGAGCCAATGATGGCCTTTGCCCAAAAGGTTTACAATGAAGCCAGCTTATTTCAAAAGACATTGGCTGATAGAAATGGTCAGATTTCGTCATTGATGCCTAAGTTTACAGAGATAAAAATGAAATATCATGAAGGAACATTTATTCCTGATGCCAATAGCACGCTGCGTCTTACTTATGGCCACGTAAAAGGATATAGCCCTGAAGATGGGGTATATAACAAACCCTTTACCTACCTAAAAGGAATACTGGAAAAAGCTAAGGAGTCAGGTGATTTTTATTTGCCTTCCTATATTCTTAATACTTACAAAACAGTTCAGCCTGCTGATAATTTAGTAGATAAAAGTACCAACGATGTAACGGTAGCGTTACTTTATGACCTTGATACAACCGGTGGAAACTCGGGCAGTCCGGTATTGGATGCCAATGGTGATTTAATCGGGGTAAATTTTGACAGAGCATTTACGGCCACAATTAATGATTATGCTTGGAATGAGCAGTATAGTCGCTCCATAGGGGTGGACATAAGGTTTGTATTGTATGTGATGAAGTATGTAGGAAAAACAGACCGATTATTGAATGAATTGCAGGTGAAAATATAAAGGTTTTAAACCCGTCGGGTGAAATTAAATAATTTGAATTTTGATGTTATTAATGTTTCTGTCAAAGAAAAATTTATTGATGTATTGCACCAGAGTTAATGCAGAAATTTTAGCCAATATTCTTGTTTTGAATCCGAGGAAAGATTTGGCATAGATTCTTCTTATCATAAATTGGTCGCAGAGTTGCGAAAAGAAGGTTTCGATTTTTTTTCTGGTTTTTCGATGAATATATGGCTGTTTTTTATAATTATTTTGATTAGCTCTCACGGGTGTTTCTAATCGGATATTGGCAGTCTGAAATAAATCTAATTGATAGGATGCAGAGAGGTATCCTTTATCTCCAATTAGAATACAATCAGCTATTTGTTCTTTTACATCGGCTAAATAATGGATGTCATCAACATTCGCTTTTGTTAAATTAAATA
>CAMDGU010000105.1 GCA_945897885.1 Chitinophaga pinensis | reverse complement strand
GTTGCAAGACGACTATGACATTGAAGAGGAGCGCAAAGAAAAAGGAGCAGAGTTAAACGCGATCAAGCTTCACACTCGCAACGCTGCCTAACAGCACCTAAAAAAAATTGGCTGCATTGTACTTCTAATGAAAATTTATTTTACATTTGAAATGTGGTTTCCAAAATAAAGTTAGTGCTTCATAATCGCCAACTTTCTTTAGCCGCAAAACGTTAGCACTCATAGTTCTGCGACTGAAAAGTAAAAGCATTTTTATTGGAAATTCATTGTGCTTAGGCTAATTTATTTTGACATTTATTTGAAACATATTTTGATAATTTAATACTTCTTTGCTTCTCGACAATTTGCAAAATATACAAAATGGTTTTGGCAGCGCACTGACTTTTTTTATTGGTTTTCTTGACAAATTTGGTATTAATTTAATGGTGAAAAGCATGCGTAACTTCATGCAAAACAAAACTTATAAAAGTCTGAAAATTTGGTATTGTTTTTTACGACCATTGTGTGAAAAGTATGACCGCTTTGTTTTTTTTATGCACTGTTTGACGACCGCTGTGTGAGGAAAGAGTAGGAGAGACCACCGTTTGACTTTTATAAGTTTTGGCAACGCATATCAAAACCATTTCTACTTGTAGAAAAAATAGAATTTGTTTGCTTTTACTTTTTGACACATTTCTTTGACATTTATTCGGACTTTTAAAGCACGACCAAAAGGCGAACGCACGCTGAAATGCGCGAATAAAATTTTATTTTTTTTGTGAACCATGTCGTGAACTACAAGTGCTAACAGCGGCTAAAAAAAATTGGCTGCATTGTACTTCTAATGAAATTTTATTTTACATTTGAAATGTGGTTTTCAAAAGAAAGTTAGTGCTTCAAAATCGCCAACTTTCTTTAGCCGCAAAACGTTAAACTATATTCTAAAAAAGACACCCCGCGCCTCTGGTGCATACATCCCATTCGGGATGTTATACAAGGAATTTAAGGATGGTTGCCCAAAGGACATAATAAATAGGGTTTCCTTTGTTACCTGAAAAAACAATTGCACCCTTAGAGATTTAAAAAGCTTTAAAAAAATTTATTTCCCTACCTTTTCGCATTTCCGTTGTAATTTTGCAGCCTTACAATGAACAATAACAAGTGTTTGATATATGTCACACGTAAGTTGCATTTTAATGCAGCTCATAAATTATACAATACAAACTGGAGCGAGGAAAAAAACATAGAGGTGTTTGGCAAATGTGCCAACAGCAACTGGCATGGGCATAATTTTGATTTATACGTTACCGTAAAAGGCACCCCAAATCCCGAAACCGGTTTTGTAATAGACCTAAAGGTTTTAAAAGATTTGGTAGAAGAAAAAATTATCAGCAAAATAGATCACCGCAATATCAATCTGGATGTAGATTTTATGGCCGGGCAAATGGCTTCTATCGAAAATTTGGCCATTGCCATTTGGAACGAATTAAATCCGTTCATTACTTCGGGGCAATTGCATTGCATAAAAATATACGAAACCCCAAGGCAGTATGTTGAATATTTTGGGTAATTGATTTTTGAAGCGGAAAGCTTAAAAAAAGACCGAGGCCCAATCTAAAATCGTCCCTCTGAAATCTAAAATTGAATTACTTTTGCGCTATGCAAATAGGTGATAAACTTTTTGAATTTAAGTTGCCTGCCACAGATGGCAAAATGTTTAGTAAATACACGTTTGCCGATAGGTATGCGCTACTCATAATTGTATCTTGCAATCATTGCAAATACTCACGCTCCTATTGGAACCGCATAATAAAATTATGGAAAAAATACGAAGAGGATGATTTGGCCATCATGGTTATAAACGGCAATGATGCCAAGCAGTTTCCCGAAGATTCGTTTGAAAATATGAAAAAATTGGCCGCTCAAATGTTTAAAGGCTATTTCCCCTATTTGTATGATGAAGACCAACAGGTACTAAAAGCACTGGGAACGATAAGAACACCCGAAGCATTTTTATTCAACTCAAAACGCGAGCTGGTATACAAAGGCGCTATTGATGATAGCTGGGATAATGAACATGCCGTAACCCGCGTATATTTGGAAGACGCCCTTGAATACACCCTGGATGGACTGGATGTGGATTATCCCGAAATTCCGGCAGTGGGATGCAGCATTAAGTGGAAACCTGAGAATAATTAGCCTTTTTCTTTCAACTTTTCCAAAGTTTTAAACTTTGGAAAAGTTATTCAAAACTATAACCAATACCCAATCTTGACTATCGAAACCACCATAAAAAATTTGATTCTTCAAAGTTTTTCATCGCTTTATAATGAAACGGTAAAACAGGAGGATATAAAACTGGAACTCACCAATAAAGACCACACCGGCGATTTTACGTTTGTGGTGTTCCCTTTTTTGCGAATATCAAAACAAAAACCTGAAGAAACTGCGACTAATATTGGCAACTTTATAAAATCCAATTGCAGCGATATAGCCAATTTCAATGTTATCAAAGGATTTTTAAACTTTGAACTAAGCACCGGCTATTGGCTCAATTTTTTAAAGCAAAATTTTTCAAACACCGATTTTGGAAGAGTAAGTGACGGAGCGGGTAAAAAAGTGATGGTGGAGTACTCTTCCCCCAACACCAATAAGCCCTTGCACCTGGGGCATGTGCGAAATAATTTATTAGGTTTTTCGGTAAGTCAAATCTTACAATTTGCGGGTTATGAAGTGGTGAAAGCCAATTTGATAAACGACCGTGGCATACATATTTGCAAGAGTATGCTGGCCTGGCAATTTTACGGAAATGGCGAAACCCCTGCATCCAGCGGCCTAAAAGGCGACCATTTGGTAGGCAAATACTATGTAGAATTTGATAAGCATTACCGCGAGGAAATAAAAAGCCTGATGGCCGAAGGAATGCCGGAAGAGGAAGCTAAAAAAGAAGCTCCTTTAATAAAACAAGCACAAGAAATGCTGCTAAAATGGGAAGCCGGAGATGCTGAAACCATTGCTCTTTGGAAAACCATGAACGGCTGGGTGTATGATGGCTTTGAAAAAACCTACAACCGCATGGGAGTGAGTTTTGAAAAATACTATTACGAAAGCAATACCTACCTTTTGGGCAAAGACAGCGTGAACGAAGGATTGCAAAAAGGTGTTTTTGTAAAAGACCCTGACGGCAGCGTTTGGATAGATTTAACAGCTGACGGACTGGATAGAAAAATAGTGTTAAGAGCCGATGGTACTTCGGTTTACATTACTCAGGATATTGGCACTGCCCAGCTTAAATACGACGAAACTAAAATGGATAAGTCGGTGTATGTGGTAGGTAACGAACAGGATTATCACTTTAAAGTTTTAAAATTAATCCTTCAAAAATTAGGAAAACCATATTCCAATGGAGTTTATCACCTTAGCTATGGCATGGTAGATTTACCAAGCGGCAAAATGAAAAGCCGCGAAGGAACTGTGGTAGATGCGGATGAACTAATGGAAGATATGCACGCCACCGCCAAACAAATTACAGAAGAACTTGGCAAAACCGAAGGATTTTCTGACAGCCAGTTGGAAGTGCTTTACGAAACCATTGCCATGGGGGCTTTAAAATATTTTTTACTAAAAGTAGACCCGGTAAAACGGATGATGTTTAACCCCGAAGAATCCATTGATTTTCATGGTAACACCGGCCCGTTTATTCAATACACTCACGCCCGTATTTGTTCTATTTTGCGAAACATTACCGCAGCACCTGAAGTTAGTACCGAGGCTCAATTGCACCCTGCAGAGCAGGAATTATTAAATACCCTTTCCTTATTTCCTTCTAAAATATCTGACGCAGCCGAGGATTACAATCCCGCGCTTATTGCCAACTATATGTTTGAAACGGCCAAAGCCTTTAACCGTCTGTACCATGATGTTTCCATATTGGGCGAAACGGATGAAACTTTAAAACAAAATCGATTGGCCATTTGTACTATTACAGCAAACACCTTAAAACAAGGAATGAATTTGCTGGGTATTACTGTGCCCGAACGCATGTAACCAAGTTTTGAATACCAGAGAAGATTATTATATCAATGAAAAAGGCTTGTTGGTTTTTACCAGCGAGTATCACTTAAAACGCGGCTTTTGCTGTGGTAGTGGCTGTTTGCATTGTCCATTTGATAAAAAAATAACCTCGGAGGCACAGAGAACACAAAGAAACACAAATAATTCTTAGTGCCCTCTGTGCCTCCGTGGTAAATCATTTTGTTCCAACATTCCTTATAATAATCCATTGTTCTTCCATATTTGTTTTCCAATTAGCCTTGTTATGAATACAGCAGCTGAAACCAAACCCCGCATTCAATCCATCGATTTGCTTCGCGGATTGGTAATGGTAATAATGGCTTTGGACCATTGCCGCGATTTTTTGCATTTTGATTCCGCTAACGGCAGCGACCCCTTGGATTTTAAAACCACAACCACCGGCCTGTTCCTTACCCGATGGATAACCCATTACTGTGCGCCTATCTTTCTTTTTTTGGCCGGCACATCCATTTATTTTGGAAGTAAACGAAGATCGCTTAAAGCAGTTTCAGGATTTTTAATAACCCGCGGTTTGTGGCTAATCGTTTTGGAAGTTACTATAATCTATTACGGTTGGGTGGGCAATTTAAATTTTTCATTTGTGGGGCTATTCGTAATATGGGCTTTGGGCTGCGGCATGATGTTTATGGCAGGATTGGTTCATTTACCTAAGAATATTTTATTGGTATTAGGAATTTTATTGGTATTTGGGCACAACCTCTTGGACAGGTTTGACGGGCAAGTTACGGAAACC
>CAMDGU010000104.1 GCA_945897885.1 Chitinophaga pinensis | reverse complement strand
TTTGAGGCAAACCATTTTCCGGCATCTTTACTATCGCTTCGCAATCCGTTTAAATCGTAGTTATAGGAATCTTTCCCTTTGATAAAGGCCGTATATAAAATGAAAGAAAAAACCAGTACACCAATGGATACTGGGTACATCCACTTACTTTTTAAAACAAAAACTTCGCGAATGTCTTTATAATTTATCCAAAGCATAGCAATGTAGGTGTAAATCCACATGCCCTGATGTTGCAAAAAATTCATTCGGTAATACAAAGCAAAAAAACTCATTGCCAATTGGGTAATAAACAAAAAAACAACAACCCGTGGCCGTGGTATAAATGCCAAAAGACTTAACCAAAGAATAGCAGTAAGCAACCCATGTTTATAGGAAAACGAAACATACAGCATATCGGAAAACCCATAACCAACATCCCAAACTTTTGTAAAAACCATTAAATTTTGTTGTTCATTTACCAATACCAAACTATCAGCACCCGGCACAGTAATATAGGCCACATAAAGAAATGAAACAATGGTTAACCCAAAACCCAGTCCTGTTTTTTTAAAGCTTTTCTCTTTTTTGTAGGTTTCAAAAACTATCCAACCTGCCATTAAAACCGACATCATGGCCGCATAGATATTGGCTTGAGCTGCTAAAGCAAGTACAATAAACTGAAGCGTTATTTTTTCAGGTTTGCGGTACCTTAAATCGGCAAACAATAACAACAAAAAAGCCCCGATTCCATAATTGCGGCAATTAATACCGTAGTCATATAACCCCCAGTTTCCAAAAATAATTAAGCTGGAAAAAAAAAGCGGAAATGGGGAACGAAACAACAATAACCAAGCAATACCGGCTGCAAAAAGAATACTTAAAACCGGTAAAACATAGGTGCTGTGAAAAATAGAATACCCAAACTTTAATAAGAAATACCAAAGGATAGGATGGCCTTCGTTTACTAAATAATTTGGTAACTGAAAAAAACTAGGAGACTGAATGGCAATGGACAAAGCCCGAATTTCATCGCGCCAAATTTCATGGTGCAGCATGGCATAAATAGCCATTAATCCCCAACCACAAAAAATTATAAATGCAAGGATTCTTTTCATTCATTTATTACCCGTTGGCTAAAGCCAACGGCAATGTAAGATTACTTTTTCTTTTTAAAATCGCCCCGTTTCCAAGCCCTTACAAATTCGCTCCAAGCCACAGGACTTAAAATATTCATAGGCTGCATTTGCCCGGCATAATAAAATTTTTGAACCTGCTTTTGCATGTAATAATTTTGATTTTCCTGACCGTCCATACTTAGCAATTCATCGCGCAATGCCTGACGCTCCATGTTATCACGAGCTCGTTCCAAATCACTATCGGGAATATCTGATTTTACAAAATACTGGTCAAACAATTGGCGATCGGGCAACGGGCTGATTACAATTTCGGGTAAAAACATGGTATCAGGAGCCATCAGTTTTACCATGGAATATTTGTAACCTTTAAAGGTATCGGGAATGGTGTACTGCGATTTCATGTACCCCAATAGTTCAAAAACCAAAGTTTCGCCTTTTCGGGCTACAATAGTAAAATAACCGTTAAAATCGGTAACTGTTCCTCTTCTAGTTCCCGGTATGGCTATTACCGCATATGACAGAGGTTGTAAACTGTCGGCACTTAATACCAACCCTGTAAACTGCACCAAGTCATCTTTTTTGGTGTCTTGCGCAAATGCTGATGACCCAGTGATTAGCAATATTCCTAATATGGATAGGTGAAAGATTTTTTTTATAATGTTCATCGTAAAAGTATTCCTAAAATTATGGCCATAAGAACCCAATAAGGAGATGGGATTTTGGTTCTATATAATAATATACAAAGGACAGCAATAGTTACCACATTTATCCAATTAATCGGATTTTGCTGTACAAGGTTTGTGTAAAAAAAATTATTCTCTTCTTTCCACCTAAATCCAATGGGTAAAAAAATAAGATAGGCGGATGCCGCTACAAGTCCTGTGGCAGTGGCAATTATACCCGGAAAAGACCGTTGAAAAAATCGAAATTTTTTAAGGTTTTTCCATACCGGGAACAGCCAAAAAGCCAGTAAACTTCCCGGCAAAAAAATAGCGGCTGTACCAATTACACATCCCATTAGCTGCCCCAAAATTCCATGATTTTGCAATGCAAGACCTGTGGTAAATGTAGCTATGGCAAAAACAGGGCCCGGTGTGGCCTGCACCAAACCTACTCCTGAAATAAATTCATTAGCCGTTAAAAAATTCTTAAACTGAACAAACTGTTCAAACATCATTGGAATTAAAACATTACCACCACCAAAAACCAAACTTCCAAAACGGAAATTATTTTCAAACAATGTGATATAAGGATTAAGCGTTAATCGGGCAATAATGGCCGATGTTAAAAATATTACTCCAAAAATGATGAGATAGGTCCAATTAACTTTTAGTCGTTTTTCAGCAAAAAAAACAGCCTCTTTATTTACAAAATAGGCAATAACTGCCCCGGTAACCAATACAAACGGAAACATAAGTGGTGTTCGGATATAACTTTCAAGCGGGTGGCGAAGCAAGGCACACACAAAAAAGGCATAAAACGCCAGCCACAGCGACAGTTTATTGTTAAGCAAAGGCTTAATCATGCGGATTGCTGCTACAATAATAAATGAAACTGCCAAGGGTCTTATAAACCTTAATGTATGCAAAGCATCAGAAGGTAAACCCGAATACAAAAAAGAAAGTAATGTCATAATAATAAATGACGGAAAAATCCATACCAAAAGGGTTAAAAAACCAAGGAATGAACCACCGTATTTATACCCTAAAGTTGTTAGAGTTTGCGTGGAGGATGGCCCCGGAAGCATTTGGCAAATGGAGTAGGTTTCGAGAAGTTCATTTTGAGTGAAAAATTTTTTTTCATGCACCAGGCGTTTGCTAAATAATGCGAGGTGCATTTCAGGTCCACCAAAAGCTGAAATTGCAATTTTAAATATTTCACTGAGGAATAGCCAATGCCTGAATTTCTTTATTTTTGACCCCATCAAATTACCAAAGCAATATTAACATTTTATGCGAACTCTGAAAACATCGGTTTTAATAATTTCATCTTTTATAGCCATGATTTTTATCATGCAAAGCTGCAAAAATAAATATGCGGTAGAGGTTGCTGCCATTGACTCTTTGATAGCTAAAAACAAAAAAACAATGGATTATATTCAGATTGATTTGATAACCATTAATGAACGAAGAACTGAAATGAAAGGTCAAATTGCGGTTTTGAATCAAATAAAGCCCGACACCTCGGGTTTGGAGTTTACAATGAATCTTGATAAGTATAAAGGAATATTGAAAGTATATACCCGTTTTATTGAAAATTACGATGTTATATTCAACAAAGTTCGGTTAAATGAGAAACAGCTTTCAATGCTTAAAAATTCGGTAATTGATGAAAAAATAAGCGGCTCCGATTTTAAGTTGGCCATGAACAAAGAAAAAGCTGCCATTGAAGATAACCTTATAAATGCCCAAACTTTTGGAGGCAGAATATCACAATTAGAGCCCGATTACCAAAGACTAAGCAGTTACTTTGATACTCAGATTGAGGGATTAATTAAACAATTCCCTGAACTGAAAAAAGTACTGGACGGAAACTCGAAGTAGATATTTAAGGTTTATATTTTGATTTATTCAAAATATCATCGGCGTCTGTTTCGGCAAGCAATTGTTGCAAGGTTGTCTGAGGATTTTTAGCCATATATTTTTTAATAATTTGCCAACCGGTATACGCTCCGATTCGCGGTGCGGTGCCGGCTCCAAAGCCTTTCGCTGTGGTAAATGGTCCGTCGTTAATATAATGACGAATTTCATCAGGCTCGGTTACATACAACACTTTTGAATCAACCAATGCTGCCCAAATATCACTTTCATTTTGCTTGGCCCATTTAAGTTGCTCAGGTGTGTAGCCAAGTTTTGTACTATCTTTTGTTTCAGGAATAAAAGAATTAACCATGTATAAGATTTTTCCTTCATAAATCATTTCATCAAGTAGTCGGCTATTGTTCCCTAAAGGCTTTAATTTATTTTGGCACATCGCGGTAACCAAATCTCTTAAAAGATAATCTTTTCGCATTTTTCGGATACGATATCCCGGAAACTGGTCAGCCAAATTGAAACTATGGTAGGGTTTAAAATCACTTCCGAGATAAAGATCCAAACCTATACCTAAAATATTTTTACCTTCAATAACCGGAAAATTAATTCGCAATGGAGAAATAAAGGTCACAAATTCGGGAATAGTATCTTTTGGAAAATAGTGTTTATAACGTTTCATGGCTTCTGTTAATTCCTTTTTAAATGGTTCCAATGTACCAAATACAGAATCGGCCCGTTGCTTTAATCCCAATCCAAAATCGGGAATAGTGCTAAAGTTTCGCATCAAATTAGCTGCTGCTTCCAATGCCGATTGGTTGGTTTCAGTAATATCACCCATTATTTGATACATGTAAACCGGGTAAAAATCGGGGTATTTTTTTTCAAGTACTGCTATTTCCTGAGCATTTTTAGCGCCGAATAAATCCTCATCAAACCTTTGAAATTTTATCTTTAAATCGATTTTTTCGATATCAATTTCATCAGTCGCATTTTCAGTTTCCTCAGCACACTGTGATAGGAATAACGGCGTGATTAATAAAAAAAGAATGGGGAGTGCTTTATAAATTTTTTTTATCATTTTTGTAGTATCGATTGCAAAATTAACTTCAATTGCATTACCTCAATTATAAACTTTTTAAACGATGACAAAAAAAATCCTTT
>CAMDGU010000103.1 GCA_945897885.1 Chitinophaga pinensis | reverse complement strand
AAGTTTCCTTGTTCATTGCTTAGTTCAGCTATAAACTGATTTGACGTGTCAAAGCTGCCAACCAATTTATAAGGTACTTTTATAGTATCTCCGGCACAATATGGGCCGCTGCTTACCTTGCCACGGGTAATGCTGTAGTCGGTTATTTTAGTGAGCCAACCACCCGCTGAATTAGACTTTAAAGAATCTGTATACTTGCCATATTGAATTTTACCCATAAAGTAACCTCCTGCAAACACACTACTTTTGATTACATCCATTGTTAAGATAAAACCTCCTCCTCCACAATTTGCCCATAAAATATTACCGAGATTATCCGATTTCATTAAAAAAGTTCCTGTCCAAAAAGAAGTCAACGGAGGAACAATTATATTACTATCAATTAAAATTTTATTATATAGGTCTCCACCAAAATATAGGTATCCATCAACGCATTTAACATATTTTAAAATACCAGAACTGGTAATAGTTTTATCAACTATTTTAGGTCTAAAAAACCATCGGGGCTTAAAGGAAGTAGTGATAGAAGCCGCATATAATTCAAAATAATTATTGCCTTTCCATCCATTACTTGGATATTCGGGTATTATTTTTTTACTTCCCCATTGTAAAGTATCTCTAAAATACCCACCAAAATAGAGATGTTGCCCATCTGTAGTAAGACATTTAAGTCCGAAAAAATTACCATTATGAATAGAGAATTTTTTTATATACTTACCAACACTGTCCGTTTCTACAATAAATCCACCCGGACCAAACAAGGTATCTGAACCGATAACTGCAATTTTGGGATTATATTTACCAATTGACTGCCCAAAATCACCTGATATATAAAATCTTTTTTTCAAACTTACAAAACCCGTAATTCGAACTGGATTTTCATATACCGGACTGAAAATATAATTTGACCACAAAATACCGCCATTCGATAGGTTCAATTCGCCAAAAACATTCGTAAATCCATTATTAAAAGTATAGTTTATACTACCTATTTTAGCTGAGCTGTCTGTAAGGCAAGAAAAAAAGAGATGTCCATCGGAATAGGATAAAATTGTTTTTCCAATATCACGGTTAATGTTTAATAGAATTCCCTTGGAATTACCAGTTTGGGTAACCCAAATAAAGTTTAAATTTTTATCTAATTTACCAAATAAAATTCTACCCTTTGAAGATTTTAAAGTATCACCATTAATAATATTTACTGAATCACCTAAATAACCTACAAAATAAAAATTACCACTCTCATCCTGGCAAATATCCTTAATACCAGAATACATATACCCCCCATAAATTTTAGCAATCTCTTTAACTTTAACGGCCTTGCTATTGCTATCAAGAATTGCTAAATAATTTATTCTACCATACATATTGGGTAGTGAAAATTTAAAGGTATCTAATAAAAAGGTATCGGGATACGCAGAATTTGTGTAATTATCTATAGGAAAAATAATAGCTGAACCCCCATTAGCCATTCCACTTGAGCATTCCAAATAAGTAGTACCACTATTTTTTGATTTAATTGTTCGTAACCATTCAAAATTTTGGGAAATGGCAGGTATAGATGCACTAATGAAAAATATAAATAAAAAGAGATTTTTTTTAAAAGGCATTTTCAAATTTATAATTATTTATGCTGATATAATTTGGGTTACTAAACGAAGATACAATTAAAAAGTGCTTCTTCATTTAAGATTTGAAGAGCACTTTTTAAAAATTGGTATTGAAAGGGTTTTGAGGAAGAAAATTAATAATATATCTGAATTATTATAAAACCATTGGCAGCGCAGCCTGAACCGGATTGTGACCCTGATCCATTTATACTTACAGCACAAGTGGTTCCACTGCATGGTGATACATAATTAGTGTAAGCAAAATTACCACCACTTGCTACAAATGTCAAAACACAGCCTCCTCTTGTAACTGTTATTCGATCTATAATACCATTTACTGTTTGACAACCGGCGGAACCTGTAATTGGAAGAGGGGAAGAAGCCGTTATGCTGAACTCAGGAATTAGTCTGGCTCCTACCCAACCTTCCACTACCCAATCACATCCCGAAGCAGTACTGCCAAAAAATTGCACATCTGTGTGAAATTGTTGTGCTTTTGCCTTAAAACCAAAGCTAGTAAAAGCTAAAATAGCTAATACTACAATTGTTTTTTGAAAGAAATTTTGATTTCTTGTGTTTGAATTTTGTGTTTGTGTTTTCATGTTTTTTGTTAATTTGTTACTCAAACTTAAAATCAATTAAACCGTTAAACCTAACATTTAGCCCCAAAATAGTGCTGTGGTACTATAAAAATGATACCAGAGTACTATATAGTTATAGCACAATAACGGCATGTTCGCGAACATAATTCATCATATCAACCATGTTATGTGCACCCATTTTTTTCATAATATTACTCCGGTGGTTTTTAATGGTGTTGTAGGAAATGGATAATCTATCGGCAATTTGCTTTGCACTATCACCTTTGCACAATAGTTTTATAATCTCTTTTTCACGGGAAGTAAATATTATAGGGGCTGTTTTCCTTTTATCTATTAATTGGGCTATGGCCGCATTATGGCTTTGCCATATTTCTTCTACTTCGGGGCTCAGGTAGCTATTGTTTAATGCAATGTGGGTAAGGGCTTTATTAATTTCGTGCTTATCAGCACTTTTCAGTATATAGCCTTCTACTCCCAGTTGCATCAGGGCTATTATTTGCCCTTTTTCTTTAAAGGCCGAGCACATTATTACTTTAGTGCTTTTATAGCGCGTTTTTATATGGCGTGCTGTTTCTATCCCATCCATCCCGCTCATCTGTATATCCAAAAATACCATATCATAATGTCCTTCATTCAGTTTAATAAGGGCTTGGTTTCCGTTTTCGGCCTCATCGCACTGTGCTACATTCTCTATGCTAAGCAATACATTTATTATTCCCTGCCTTACTACAGCATGGTCATCTATCACTAATATGTTTGAAAATTGACTCAATGGGATTTTAGTTTTATTATGATGTTCAAATAAAAATATTTATCTCCTTGTATAGTCGTTATTCCATTAATAATAGCAGCCCGGGTTATTATATTTTGAAGCCCTAGGCCATCTTTGCTCGGTTGTTTATCAAATCCATGCCCGTCGTCGTAATAGGTATAGTGCAATTGATTAAGTGGCTTGTCATAAAAAAGATCGAGGGTGGCTTGGTTGGCTCCACTGTGTTTTATGGTATTTTGTATCAGTTCCAAAGTTATACTATACAGATGGTTATTAATTAAGGGTTCAAACTGGTGATTATTGGTATTATCGGCAAATTGTAGGGTTATTCCCTTAGGTGGGTTATCAGCTAATTTTTGAAGGGTATATACCAACCCATGATCGTTTAATGTTTTGGGCATTATATCATGGGCAATATCTCTGATGGTTTGGCTGGCTATTGTTAATTTATGCTTGGCTTCTTCTTTTTTACTTTTTATACTTTCAGGCTTTTCTAAATCAATGTCATCAATAAGATGTATAATTTCAAAAATAGCAACGGCCATTGTATCATGTAAATCGCGAGCTATGCGGCCCCGCTCGTTTTGTTCGCCCATTAGCAGGTTGTTTATGGCATTTTGTTTTTGTTCCTTAAGTTTTTTGTTGGCTACAATAAACATTACAAATACCATAAGCACTATTACTATAAGAATAATAGTGAACGTAAAAATTAAATCTATACCTGAACCCGTTTGCATAAAAAACTAACACCAAATAGAATATTACACACGATATTACCTACTCCATTAATAATGGCAAATGTATCAACCGAAGGGGAGCTATTGGAACTAAAAGCTGGAAAAGTAAAAGAAACATAGATAACAAAAATGCAGGTGTAATAAAACAAACGGGCTGATGCTATCCAAAAAATGGGATTGAGCGTAGGGCTATATTCGTCGAGCAAAGTTATTAAGACATAGTAGCTAAGCACAATGAAATAAACGAATATAGAAAGAAAAAACAAATTGGTGTTATAAAGCGATATATGCAAAATCAGCGTATTGCAATAATCGAACAAAATAAAACCCGAAATAAAATAGGTAAAGAGGATCAACCATTTGGGATATTGATGACGTTGGTAAAAAAACCATGCAAAAAATAAAAAATCCCAAACCAAAAATAGCCTGAACACCCAATGATTATGGATACCATTGTATGCTAGCAAACTTGACGCAATTTCAAATACACAGGAAAAACCTACAAACCATAAAAAATAAGTTTGTAGCTCTCCAATTCTATAATGAAAGTAAAGCCCGGCAATAAGGGGAATTAAAAGTGATGAAACGCTTATAATATTAAATACCATCAGGAATTTAATGCGTTGGAGCTTCCACATTGTGTGGGGCATGGAAGGCCAAACTCGGCCAATAATCCATCATCAATATCATCTTCATTAGATAATACACCACATATTACCAATTTTGGATTTCCTTCATCATCCTCCCCGTAATAAATGCGAATACCTACACAATCTTCTTGTGCTAAAATGGCTGAAACAGCGGCTTTGCTGTAATAAAATGCTTTGATTGCCCCTGGGTGATTGGTTCTGTAATTGGCTGTTAAATCGGCTGCATCAAGCAGGCTAATGGTGTGAACTTCGGTTCCTGTAAATGACATTTTTTTATATTTATAATTTCCACAATTATAAATTATATTAAATGCTGCCTTTGTTTTTTATTTCTTTTCTTGAGAAAAAATAAAAATAGGAAAGTCTTATGATAAAACTGATCCCAAAACGAGTATTATCTAGTACCGTAGTACTATAAATTTTACTGAAATGATTTTTTTACCACTCTCTCCGGCTTGCATCTTGCAATAAAGTTTGCAACTAACCTCTGGCCTATTACCGCAAAACCCCCAATGGTTATCTCTTTTCTATCATTCACTTTATTTCCTTCGTCGTCCCTAATGAAATTGCACTTTTATAACTGCTGTCATAAAAAAGACCGGAATTGGAATTTCTTTTCCCTTACC
>CAMDGU010000102.1 GCA_945897885.1 Chitinophaga pinensis | reverse complement strand
TAATAGCGGCATTTTTGGTGATCGATAGGCCGTTTAAATCAAACGTTGCTGAAGGCGTAAGCGTAAGACCATTCACATGGAAAATAACTCCACTGGGAATCTGAAACGCTGTTCCTGAAGTTACTGTTATTTCTTGAGCCTGAGTTAGGTTGATAGATAGAAAAAAAAGCAATGTAGCGGTTATTTTTTTCATGAATTTAAGATTTAATGCCGCCGCAATTTACATCATTGTACTATTGTTTGAAAGCATTAATGAGATCTGTTCCCGTTCTTCTAGTTGTAATCTTCCTTTATATTTCATGGCTCAATTTAGTGTGTATTCTCGTTACACCAAAATTTTGCGTTAGCACTTTGAAGTAAAGAAATAATAAGAAAACTGAGCCGCATAAAAAAATTTCTGAAATATGATATTCAAATTGCAAGCGTTTAACAAGATATAGCTGCTTTTGCTAAATTTATTGGGGATTTAGTAAAATTTACAATGGATGGTAATCCTGTGGCGGGCTAACACCAAAAAAAATATAGGTAATTCTACCCATTCGCTTCCTTAATTATTTTAAAAACTTTGTTTGAAAACAATCAAAAAACTCCCTTTTTCATCATTTATATTTAGTGGTTTCAAGATTGTAAACTGGTATTCGAATATAAAATTAAGAGATGGTGCAGCAGCAGTAAAACTACAGCGGCGAGCTTGTTTTATGGCTTGTTTTCATACAGCCATTTTGCTGTAGCAATGGCATCTAAGGGTTTCGCCACTATTTTATTTTCAGCATCCAGCACAAAAATACTTGGGCTTGCAAAAACATAATAATTTTTAACATTCGTGCTTCCCCATCCTTTATAATCGCAAGTGTTGATGAATGTTAAATCCTTTATATAGGCATCATACTTTTCTTTGTCCGTATCTAGCGAAACAAAAACAATTTCGGCATCGTATGTTGTTTTAAATAGTTCTGCATACTCCTTAAACTGGGGCATTTCCTTGCTACATGCATCACACCAACTGGCACCAAACACCACTACTTTGTACTTCGCAGGCACTTCTGATAATTTTTTGTACTTCAGGCCTGTACTAAATACCATGTCGGCTGCTTTATTGCCAATGGCCATTTTCTTATACTGCTCCAGTATGGGCAAGATTTTATCGTTAATGATGCATTTCTTGTCGTCTAATAACGACAAAGCTAAATGCTCAGCACAATTTATAAGCCCAAATTTTTCGTATTCCTTCATCAGGTATTCGCTATACTGGTTTAAGACTTTGGTATTTACTTGGCTACTTTTTTTAAGCACATCAGAAAAGGTGTTTAGTTTTGATACCACAAGTGCTTCTTCTTGCAGGATAAAAGATTGCTTGAGATAAGCATCAAACAACTCTTTGGCCAAGCCTGAGTAAAATAAGCTTTCGTTACTAAAATCAAGTACCAAGAACGCAGCTTCTGCATCCGTTGCTTCTACTTGGGTTTTGTTTTCTTTTTGTAGCTTTTGCAAAACAGCGCGATACGTTAGATACGCTTTGGCATAACTTGTATGGGGTAATTTATTTAGATAGGCCTCAAACCTGCTGTTTTCACTAGTAATCTCTTGTTCCAGTTGTGCAGTCATTTCTTTTTTGGTGAGGTCATTTTTATAGAAAGGCAAAAGGTAGGTAAGACCGGCCAATTTTTTCTGGGCATCCATATTGATCGTATAGGCTTGCTGAAATGCTTCATTTTCTGTAGAGTTGGTGAATTGCAAAGCAGTAAAATCTTTGAAGTTGGGCCATGTAATCTCAAAATTTTCATTGTTCAACAAAACAATCAAGCTGGTGGCTTCTTTGACTTGAAGGGTTGCGGCACCTTTGTGTTTTTTGGGATAATCAAACTGGAAGTTGCCCAAAGCATCGGTTTTGGTTTGAGCGAGCAGCGTATCTTTGGTACCCAAAAATCCCATCAACCGAATCTCTTTTTCTTTAGCAGCAGTAAAGCTGCCTTTAAGTACAATACTGTTTTGAGCAGCTGCTTGTAAAACAATAAAACAGAGTACAATAAAACTATATTTTTTCATTTGTTATGCTGTGTTTGAGGTTGTGCTCCGTGGTAAGTTCATTTTAAATCGTTAAACACAATTGGGGCTAAATAATCTTTATGGATAATTTACCTGCAATAATGTATGATTTTGCAATTCCACTCATCAAGATATACTTAAATAGTAGATATACATTTATTTTTATCCTTCATCATAATATTGATTAGTTAAACAAAAACTCGCGGATATGTATATGTTTAATTCCTTTGTAATCGGTAGTAAATTCATCTGCCGAAACCACAATTTTTTCATAATTATCTTCAATCTTAAGCAAGTTTCCAAATTCTCTTTCTCTTACTTTTTCATCGGGCAACTGATAAGCAACCTGTATGTATTTGGTTACATTGCCTTTTTGAGCCACAAAATCAATTTCTCTATCCTGATGTTTTCCTATAAATACTTTATAGTCCTCGTATATTAATTGGTTATACACTAAATTTTCGAACACACTTCCTATTTGTGCTCCTGTAAAAGGAATGATGGCATGCTTTAACCCTAAATCGGTAAAAAAATATTTGTCGTTTATTTCAAATCTTTTTTTACCAATTATATCTATGCGTTCTACCTTATTTATAAAAAACGAATTGTTAAGGTATTTTAAATAGTTCATTACCGTATTTACCGATAAGTGAACCCTTTGAGATTTTAAAAAATCACTAATTTTATTAGAAGACACATAGCTTCCTAAATTATCCGACAGGTATTCAACCAAACGATCCAAAAAGTCAACATCTCTAATACTATACCTTTTTACAATATCTTTCAATATAATGGTATTGTAAATACTTTTTAAGTAACCGTAAACAATCTCATCACTTAAGGTTAAGTGCACTAAATAAGGTAAACCTCCGTATCGTATGTATTTATTTAATGTATCGTTATTGTTGGGTAGTTTGTGCACTTGAATAAATTCTGTGTACGACAAACTATTTATATGAAACTCAATATATCTGCCAGAAAGATGCGTAGCTAAATCACCCGACAACATATTGGCATTGCTTCCTGTACAATAAATATCTACCCCTTTTACCAACAATTGCCTTAAAGCAATTTCAAATTCTTCTATCTCCTGTATTTCATCTATAAATACATAATTGGATTGTTTTGATTTTAATTTCGATTCGATATAGTTAAACAAATCGTCTGCATTTTTAATCTGTTTAAATTCGTTTTGTTCCTTGTTGATGTAAACAGTATTTGCTTCTTTATCAAGCTGATATACCAAATTTTGGATTTGTTTCAGTAAAATTGTTTTCCCAACCCGCCTTTGTCCTGTAAGTACCTTTATGATTTCTTTACCAATATGTGGTTCTACTTTTTTTAAGTAGGTGTCTCGTATAAACAAACTATCCATAGTGAAATAATTTGGCAAATATACAAAAGGTTTTCAGTATAATGAAAATAATTACGAGTTTTTGTACCCTAATTTTGACTAATCTCGAAATCAGTTACAACGATTATAGAAGTTTAATGTCTTGTAATTTGCGCCCAAGTGCGTCATCAGAGGCAAGTTTAAAAAATCATTTTGAATCCCCAGGGTTTTTAGCACATTAAAATAGGCTCCCATGGCTACTTTAGGACTTCCCTTTTCTATTTCTTATAAAGTTGACCTGGCAATATCTGCTCTTTCCGCAACTTGAATAGTAGTTAAGCTCCTGCGTTTTCTTGCCAACTTCAGATTCTCTCCTAATGTTTCCAAAATAGAATGGTATTTAGGAGAGATTATTCGTTTTGTTTTTAAAGACATTTTGTTGCTATATTAATAACTGTTTCTGTGGGGGATACAATTTTTCTTTAATTTCCCTGAATTCGTGTACTTTTTTGGATAAATATCAAGATATTTTTCCCTCGATAAAAGGAATTTAAAAAAATTAATATTTCTGTATTTACATGTCTCATAAACGCTTAATAAGATTAAATAGTTTTTTATCCCTTCTTGTGTGAAAATACCATTCACCCCACGTCTGTATGTAGCAAAATGCTTAAAGGCGTGTTCCGCATTATTATTCCAAGGAACTCCATCATGTTCTAAAAATAAAAACAAGTTATTTTTAAATCTGATAAACCTGTTGTAGAATTTTTTTGCTTCATCTGATTTGAAAGAACTCTGCTCCAAAAATTCGTAAAATTGGTTAACACTTTTCTGATGCGTGAGTAAATAATACTTCTTTAGCCCATGTTTTTTCGTAGTATCCACTACAGTTGAAGAAGAACTGATGTTGCAAGAGGTAAAATGTATTCGTAGTGCACATCGAAGAATGGGCACACGCAAGCTCTATGAAATGCTTCAGCCATTTATGCAAGAGCATGCCATAAAAATGGGTAGAGATACCTTGTTTAATTTACTGTCGGCCAATCATTTATTAGTGAGGAAGCGCAAACGGAGAATACAAACGACAAATTCGTATCACTGGCTACGGAAGTATCCAAACATAATACGGTCTTTTATACCTACAGGAATTAATCAGCTATTGGTAAGTGATATTACCTAATGGAAGCTCAAATCCAATCCTGTGTATATAAGTTTTATTACTGATGCCTATTCGCATAAGATTGTTGGATATCAGTTGGCCGATACGATGGAAGCTATAGAAAGTGTTAAGGCCTTACAAATGGCTTTGTCTGGTTTGGAGCCAAGTAGTTATTTAAATTTGATTCATCATAGTGATAGAGGTATTCAGTATTGCAGTCATGCTTATGTAAAGCTATTACAAGACAATAATATTAAAATCAGTATGACGGAGAATGGTGACCCTTTAGAGAATGCAATAGCAGAGCGGGTAAATGGGATCATAAAAGATGAATATTTGGAAACGTATGAACTAGACACTATCAAGGAGGCTAAAGGACTACTGGCGGTCGTGGTTGATCTTTATAATAATGAAAGACCGCATATGAGCATTGGTAATTTAAGTCCAAATACAGTGCATAATGCAAAGCGGGGTATAAAAACAAAACGACTATGGAAGAATTACTACCGAAAAAAAACTACTATTGTAAACCAAGAACAGGATTAAAAATGAACTGTAAACGTATATCAGGATTAA
>CAMDGU010000101.1 GCA_945897885.1 Chitinophaga pinensis | reverse complement strand
GTAAAAATCTTTTTCATTGTTACAAAGTTGCTGCAAATAAAAACAAAACAAAAGTAAAATTAACGGACAGAATTGTAACCTTATAAATGGACATGGTATTAATAATAATTTGTTAAAACAATTTATCTTAAATTTTATCCGAAACCCATAAATTGCTTTAGAAATTCTGATTGGTTAAAGCTATTTTTGCCTTTCATGTCGGTCCAGTTTTTTACCGAGTACCCACTTTGGTTTATTTTATTTTGTTTGGCTGCGGGAGCCTTGTATTCTTTTGCCTTGTATGGAAAAGGAAATACCATCCAGTTTGATACTAACCAAAAACTATTCACCTGGGTTATTTCCGCAGTTAGGTTTCTATCGGTAAGTATTATTGCTTTTTTGCTGCTTAACCCGCTTTTGAAATATATTACCAGTGAGGTTGAAAAACCAATAGTGGTGCTGGCCATTGATAATTCTGAGTCCTTAATGAATCATGCAGATTCTGCTGTTTACCGAAAGAAATTATCAGCCTTTTTTATTGATTTTCAAAAACAAATCGGGGAGGACATTAAGGTACAACCGTATCTTTTTGGTGATAAACCCGAGGTGTCTGAAAATCCTAATTTTAAGGGAAAGCAAACAGATATTTCAAGTTTGTTTTCGGAGGTAAGTAATGTGTACTCCGGTAGTAATATTGGAGGTATGGTGCTTATTAGTGACGGTATTTATAACAAAGGTAGTAATCCTGTTTATGCTTCAAAAAGTACACGATTCCCTGTATTTACAGTTGGTTTGGGCGATACTGTAACTAAAAAAGATTTAAAGATTTCAAATATTAGAACCAATTCCATAGCATACTTAAACAATACATTCCCTGCCATTATTGATGTTCAGGCTGATAAATGTTCTGGTCAGAGTTATGTTTTAACGGTTTTAAATGGAGAAAATAAAGTTTTTGAAACCAGAATTACGGCTTCTGGAGAAAATGATTTTAAATCAATAAGTATTGATTTGGAAGCTTCTAAGCCGGGAGTGATGCATTATACCGCAATACTTACCAACCTTAATGACGAGGTAACTTGGCTTAATAATCGCCGCGATTTTTTTATTGAAGTAATAGATGCTCGTCAAAAAGTGTTGATAGCTGCCAAAGGACCGCATCCTGATATTTCAGCCATGCGGCAAGCTATTGAATCGAATAAAAATTATCAGGTAGAGGTTGATATGACAGGGAATCCATCTTTGGATAAGGCGGATAATTATGATTTGGTAATTCTTCACCAAATGCCTTCGGCAAATAGTCATTTACCATTAATTGAGGGATTGAAAACCAAACGAATTCCGTTGCTTTTTGTAATTGGTAGACAAACCAATATGGCTTTTTTCAATAGTTTGAAAACAGGATTAACGTTTAATCAAACCGGAGGCGGGTATAATCAAACCACAGGAATTGTAAATACAGATTTTAACCTTTTTGAAAATACGGATGCCGTAAAATCCAGTATTCCTTATTTTCCACCATTTTCAGTTCCTTTTGGTACTTTTAGTTTCAAGGATAAATCGCAAATTATGGTTTATCAACAAATTGGAAGTGTAAAGACCGATCAGCCATTGGTTTATTTTAATGACGATGAAAATAACCGTTACGGTATTTTTACCGGCGAAGGTTTTTGGAGGTGGCGATTAATCGATTTTGACCGCAACAATAATCACGACGTAAGTAATGATATTATATGTAAATCTATCCAATACTTAGTGGCTCGAAATGATAAACGGAAATTTAGGGTGTTTGCCATTGAAAATACCTTCTTTGAAAATGAGTCGATTATTTTTAATGCGGAATACTACAACCAAAGCTATGAATTAGTAAATAAACCCGAGGTGAAACTAACCCTAACCAATGAAAAGGGTAAGAATTATACCTTTAATTTTAGTCGTACCGAAAATGCTTATAAATTAGATGCAGGTATTTTAGCTCCGGGAACTTATAATTACATAGCAAGAGTTGTAAGTGGTGGCAATAATGAAATTGCCAAAGGTATGGTAATTGTAAAACCTTTGCAATTGGAATACACAGAAACCAAGGCCAACCATGATTTGTTAAAACAGTTGGCTTCAGCCACTGGTGGAAAATTTGTGCCTTTTAAAGATTTGGATAAATTGGCTGAATTAATAAAAAAGCAGGGAACTGTGAAACCTGTGATGTATGAGCAAAAGGATTACCGCGATTTGATTAACCAAAAATGGGTGTTTTTCTTGATTTTGCTTCTCATCTCGGCGGAATGGTTTGTCAGAAAACGAAACGGAGCCTATTAAAAAATTACGAATATAGAATTACGAATTTGTTTAAGGAACTATTTTTGCTTTGAATCCATTGATTATTAAATGTTAAAAAATGCAATTTCTTAGTAGGCTTTTATTTTTTTTAATACTCTTTGTATCGTTTAAATCCTTTGCCCAAAAGGAGAAGGAAGTTAAAGATACCGTTATTCAAAAAGAATGGGGTTTCAAAACTACACAGGATTTGGCCGACACCGCTTGGTGGGCTTTGCAACAAAAAACAACGGCTGATTTTATGAGTTTGGTTCCAAGCTTGGCCATTATTAAGGAAACCTTCGATAGTCTTGAAATAAAGAATAATCCACAGGTTATTAAAATTAAATACAATAACATTTATTTTAGGGTCACCAAACAATTAAAGGTGTTAAATGCTAAAGCGAAAACAAATAAACTAAAGTTTAAAACTTGCGAAAAGGATAATTCAGAAATAAAAGAAGGGAAAGACAGTAAAGGAAATGCATTTGCCTACATTACTATTAATTGTCATAAATCAAAACGACAATTTACTATAAAATTTGTAGCACTTGAGCTTAATAAAAACTGGTACATAGTGGATGAACTGAAATTGGAATTTCCTGAAGATAATCCTTACTACAAACCGCCTCTAAAAAGTCCAGTAAAAATTAAGAGGAAAAACGAAAAGTGAAATATCCTCTATGTTTCTCTGTGTTCTCTATGCCTCTGTGTTAATCCTTAAACCAGGTCAGTCAAACTTAATTCTAAAGCTTTGTTTGAAAGACCTGTATGTTTGGGGTTAAATTGATGCAAACGCATCATGGCACTTCTAATAATCATCGAAGTATCTTTTAATATAGCCACATCGTTTACTTCAGCGCCTTGTTTCATAAGGTAAGCAAAAACACGAGCCATACCGCAATTGGCAATAAAATCAGGAACTACAGCCATATTCTCATCAGCCAATCTGCTTATTTTACCCATAAATATTTCTTCATCTGCAAAAGGAACATTGGCACCGCAACTTATTACTTCCATGCCACCTTCCATCATTTGTATAACTTGATTTTCGGTAACCAACCTTGACGCTGCCCCCGGCACAAATATTTCGGCACCCAAACTCCAGATTTGTTCATTTACTTCCTCAAAAGACATGAGATTATCAGCCCCAAGAGAATTTCCTTTTTTGTTTAAAAAAAGTTCATTCACTTCCTCAAAAGTCATCCCTTCATTTTTAATGATACCACCGTTTCGGTCAACGATTCCGGCTATAAGCACACCATTTTTACTTAGGTACCACGCTGCAGAGGCTGCTACATTTCCCCAACCTTGTATAATGGCCAGTTTACCTCGCATAAGGCCGCCCCATATTTCATAGTAATGGCGAACCGCCTCGGCTACACCCCAACCCGTAACCATATCCGAAATATTATACCCACGGTTTACATCGGGAGAAAAACGCTCGTCAGTTATTTTTAAACTTACTCCTTCTTGCAATCGGCTGATGGATTTTAATTTCTCTTCCGGCGAATAATTTTTTAAGTGTCCATTTACAGTTCCTTCTTGTGGGTGAAGCAAGCCAAGTTCAGCAGTCATGGGAATAACTTCATGAATTTCATCCACATTTAAATCTCCCCCTGTTCCATAATAATTTTTTAATAATGGGTAAATCGCTTTGTACCAACGTTGCAAAACACCTTTTTTTCGTGGGTCGTTTGGGTCAAAATTAATGCCTGATTTAGCGCCACCAATTGGAGGCCCTGCTATGGTAAATTTTACTTCCATAGTTTTTGCTAAAGAAGTTACTTCATGTTTGTTAAGGCCTTTTCTCATGCGGGTTCCGCCTCCGGCTGAACCTCCACGAAGTGAATTAATTACCACCCAACCCTCTGCCTCTGTTTCTGAATCTTTCCATTCAAATACAATTTCGGGTTGCTTATGTTCAAATTTTTTTAAAAGAGAGGTCATTTTTTTTAGATAGTTAGTACAGAGATTTTAAGTACAGAGATATGAGACTATGAAAAATGAGATTATTAAGTATTTAACAGTTAGAAATAGAAATT
Source organism: Chitinophaga pinensis (assembly GCA_945897885.1). Taxonomy (GTDB): domain Bacteria; phylum Bacteroidota; class Bacteroidia; order NS11-12g; family UBA9320; genus JABWCE01. The sequence continues at coordinate 963 of CAMDGU010000101.1, read as the reverse complement.
TCGGTAAGTAATAAATTTATCAAAGTCATATTTCTCATATTGCCGTAATCATATTTCAAAATCTATTTAAACCAATTTTGAAAAATCACCGTGTAAGGAGCCACTTACTGAATCGACCTCAGCACCTGTTAAGCTGGCTAAAACATTTGGTTTGTTTTGAATTCTTAAAACACCCATTAAAGCAAAAACCAAAGCTTCTTTGTAATTAATAAGTTGAGCATCGGGAACTATAATTTCAGCATCTGTATTTGATTTTATATAATCAATTAATACAGGGTTAAGAGCGCCACCACCTGTAGCCAATACTTTTATTTTTGAAGAATCACCATCGGCAAGATCGTCTATATTTTGTCCAATCTGGCCGGCAATATGATCAACAAGCGTTTTCATTTTGTCCTGCTTATCAATTTTGCATTCACGTACTATGCTCCAAAAATTTTGATTAATCCATTCACGACCAAGCGATTTTGGATAGGCTTCTTTGTAGTAAGGTATAGCGTTTAAATCTCCCAGTAAATCGTAATCAATTTTTCCTGTTTCTGCAATTTTACCATCCTCATCAAATTCCATATCAAATTCACGAGCTATGCGGTTTAATAAAATATTGGCAGGGCAAATGTCATAGGCAATCTGTTTTCCGGCTACAGTTGCCGAAATATTTGCAAAACCTCCAATATTAAGGCACATATCATAGTCTCCGAATAATAATTTATCTCCAATTCCTACCAAAGGAGCTCCTTGTCCGCCGAGTATTACATCTATGGCTCTAAAATTAGTAACCGAAGGAATTCCTGTAATGGCAGAAATGGCATTTCCATCGCCTATTTGAGTGGTAATATTATTTTCAGGCTGGTGAAAAATGGTGTGACCATGTGAAGAAATTAAATCAGCTGATAGGTTTGTTTCGCTTAAAAAATCATTTATCAATAAACCTATATATTCTCCATAATAGCGGTCAGTTCT
>CAMDGU010000100.1 GCA_945897885.1 Chitinophaga pinensis | reverse complement strand
GTATGGTCAAAATTTGGTGCCCAGTTAGCATTGCCTAGATTTGTAATTTGTTTTGCATCGCTTCCATCCGCATTGGCAGTAAATACCTCCATTTTTGTAGGTGCTACCATTCCTTTTGCCAATAAATCTTTGTATTCCTTAACATCTTCTTCAGAAGTTGGTCGGGAGGCTCGCCAGACAATCTTACTTCCATCAGGGCTAAACCATGCTCCTCCATCATATCCCAAATCAAACGTTAGTTGTTTTACATTGCTACCATCAATATCCATTAAGTACAAATCAATATCGCCATTGCGGGTACTTGTAAAAATAATTTTATCTCCTTTTGGGGAAACGGTTGCTTCGGCATCATACCCAGGATTATTAGTCAGTTGTTTGGTTATTTTACCATTTAAATCTGCAATAAAAATATCAAACCCTTCGTACAATGGCCAAACATACTTTTTTATAACCGAACGATCGGGAACCGGTGGACAGGCTGTATCAGCCAAGTGTGTTGAAGCATACAAAATATGTTTATTATCTGGCATAAAATACGCACAGGTCGTTCTTCCTTTGCCTGTACTTACTAACTTTGGTTCAAATTTATCACCCTTCTTTTTAGGTAGCTTTCCATAATAAATCTGGTCGCATGGTATTCCTTCTTTAGGACTGGTTTTTTGGTAAACAATATATTTTCCGTTTGGGCTAAAGTAAGCTTCAGCGTTATCACCACCAAAGGTTAGTTGTTTTATGGACTTAAAATGTGTTTCACCTTTAAAAATAAGAGTATCATTGGTTTGAGCAAAAGTTTTTGTTGAAAAAACTATCAGTAATAGAATAAAAATGTTCTGAAATTTCATAAGTGCAAAGGTAAGTTGTTAGTCAACTATTTAAAATAGAAGTTTTGATTTAGAGTTAAAAACCAGAACACCACAAAGGTGGACTATTCAATAAAGTTGACCCTGTAAAGCTTCGATTCCATCTCCTCCATGATGCTTTCAATCTCATTTTTAGAATTGTAAGAATAGATATAATTCGAATTATTTGCCTCTTTTACCAAACTTAACTTACCGTTGGTATTGTATTGATACTCGCGTTTATCAATTACATAATATTCAGAACTGTAAACAACACTGCTATCCAAGTGTGACGAGTAAAAATGTTTGGTCATTCGGTTTCTTAATTTAACTCCATCCTCGTCATAGTAATATTCATTCATCGAATCCAAAAAACTTCCTTTGTATTTGTATTCATTGCAAAACTTAATAATAGTGGTATCATTAAAGTCATAAATTAATTCTTGTTCCAACAATCCTGCTTTATTGTAGACAAACTTAATAAGATTCCATTGGTGGGTAAAACCCGAAGGGTCAATATCCGTTTCGTTAGATTCTTTGCTTAATAGTTTACAGGTTTTATAGCGATTGAAATACCGTGAATTTACAGAGTGACCTTTTTTATAAATAAGGTTACCACATTTATCATACTGATACATGGTTGTGTCACTTTCGTCATCTTTGGTAATATTTATTATTGAATATTTACCATCACCGTTAAATTCAATGATTCTAAAGGCTGACTTTGCAGTGCCTTTTGACATATCAGGGTTCTTTCCCCGGGATTTAACAATTTCTACCTCGATTTTTTTAAAGTCACTACCCAAAAATTTCTTTATTTCTTGAGGTTCTGAATTTAAAATATTAGACTCCTGTCCCATTAAAATGGAACTAAATGACAAGATGGATAAAAAGAGGAAAATTCTATTTTTCATAACCGAAGCGATTACGAAAGTAGTTAAAAGATTTACAAATTACCCTTCGGCATCAATCAAATTAGATTTTAGGTAATCGCGGTTCATAGCTGCTATGTTTACCAAAGATATTTCTTTAGGGCACTCTGCGGCACATGCGCCAGTATTTGTGCAAGAACCAAAACCTTCTTTATCCATTTGGGCTACCATAGCTCTAACCCTCTCCATACGTTCGGGTTTACCTTGCGGTAAATGGGCCAATTGATTTACTTTGGCTGAAACAAATAACATAGCCGAAGCATTTTTACAAGCAGCCACACATGCTCCGCAACCAATACAAGCTGCCGCAGCAAAAGCAATATCAGCATCCACTTTAGGAATAGGCAAGGTATTTCCATCCTGAGCATTTCCTGTGTTTACTGAAATATAACCACCTGAAGCTATTATTCTATCAAAAGCCGAACGATCTACTGTTAAATCTTTAATAACCGGAAAAGCTTTTGCTCTCCATGGTTCCACAACAATAGTATCGCCATCTTTAAAGCTTCGCATATGAAGCTGGCAGGTAGTAATTGCATCTTTTGGACCATGCGGACGACCATTAATGTGCATGCTGCACATTCCGCAAATACCTTCGCGACAATCGTGATCAAATGCTATTGGTTCATCGCCTTTGATTATTAATTGCTCATTCAGCACATCAAACATTTCAAGAAATGACATATCCGGTGATACTTCATTTACTTTGTAATCTACTAAACTGCCCTTAACTTTGTTGTTTTTCTGACGCCATACTTTTAGGGTCAAATTCATATTACCGCTCATAATTTGGTTATTGGGTTATTGTTATTGGTTTATTATGATTCTAATTTCTATTTATAACTACGTTGAGCTATTTTTATATTTTCAAACTTCAACTCTTCTTTGTGCAAATCCCAATCTGCTTCTTTAAATTCCCAAGCAGATACATAGGAGTAATTCTCATCATCTCTCAAAGCTTCCCCGTCTTCTGTTTGTGATTCTTCACGGAAATGCCCGCCACAACTTTCGTTGCGTTCCAGCGCATCAATGCACATCAATTCCCCTAATTCAATAAAATCAGCTACACGTCCGGCTTTTTCTAGTTCAGGATTAAACTCGTCTGCAGTTCCCGGAACCCTTAAATCGTTCCAAAATTCTTCGCGAATGGCTTTTATTTCAACAATAGCCTGATTTAATCCTCCAGCACTTCGGGCCATTCCGCATTTATCCCACATTACTTTACCAAGTTTTTTATGGAAATAATCTACTGTTTTGGTTCCGTTAATAGTTAATAGCTTATTAAGGCGTTCACTAACTGATTTTTCGGCTTCAACAAAGGCCTCATGGTCAGTAGATATTGCCTTTGTTGCAATTTCCTTTGATAAATAGGCTCCGATGGTGTAAGGAATTACAAAATAGCCATCGGCTAATCCTTGCATCAATGCTGAGGCTCCTAATCGGTTGGCTCCGTGGTCAGAGAAATTTGCTTCACCCAAAGCATACATTCCGGGTACTGTAGTCATCAAGTTATAATCTACCCAAAGACCGCCCATAGTATAATGCACTGCAGGATAAATACGCATTGGCAATTCGTAAGGGTCTTCACCGGTTATTTGTTTGTACATGTCAAACAAGTTTCCGTATTTTTCCTTTACCACATCTTTTCCCATCTTAAATATTTCTGCATCCGAAGCATCGGTCATCCCAAGTTTGGTGGCTTCCACTCTGCCATAGCGCATCATGTTAAATTTAAAATCAAGATATACCGCCATTTTAGAATTACCTACTCCAAATCCTGCATCACATCTTTCCTTGGCTGCACGGCTGGCCACATCACGCGGCACAAGGTTACCAAATGCAGGATAACGTCTTTCCAAGTAATAATCTCTTTCTTCTTCAGGAATATCATTTGGGTTTCGGTTGTCACCTGCCTTTTTAGGCACCCAAATTCGTCCGTCATTTCTTAATGATTCGCTCATTAAGGTAAGTTTACTTTGGTGGTCACCGCTTACAGGTATGCAAGTTGGATGAATTTGAGTAAACGAAGGATTGCCAAAATAGGCTCCTTTTTTATGGGCTTTCCAGGTAGCAGAAACATTGCTACCCATTGCATTTGTACTTAAAAAGAATACGTTTCCGTAGCCACCGGTGCATAACAAAACGGAATGACCAAAATGACGCTCCAATTCTCCGGTTATTAAATTACGGGCTATAATACCACGTGCTTTGCCGTCAATAACCACTACATCCAACATTTCGTGGCGGCTAAACATTTGAACGGTTCCCATGCCAACCTGACGCTCTAAAGCGCTGTAGGCTCCCAACAACAATTGCTGTCCGGTTTGTCCTGCAGCATAAAAAGTACGCTGAACCTGGGTTCCACCAAACGAACGATTGCTAAGCATCCCCCCGTATTCGCGGGCAAAAGGAACTCCTTGTGCCACACACTGGTCTATAATATTCGGACTAATTTCAGCCAAACGGTAAACGTTAGCTTCACGAGCTCTGTAATCGCCTCCTTTTATGGTATCATAAAACAAGCGATACACACTATCACCATCGTTTTGATAATTTTTTGCAGCATTTATACCTCCTTGGGCTGCAATAGAGTGGGCCCTTCTTGGGCTATCCTGAAAACAGAAACACTTTACCTTATAACCCAATTCGGCTAATGATGCAGCAGCGGCAGCACCGGCCAATCCACTACCTACAACCAATACTTCAAGATTTCGTTTGTTGGCAGGATTTACCAATGGAACCGTACTCTTATATTTGGTCCACTTTTCTTCTAATTTACCTTCCGGAATATTTGAATTTAAAGACATTTTCTTTTGAATGTTAAATTGTTAAACTGTTAAATTGTTATTTAATCCAACCCAAATGCATGGCTATTGGCATCATCGAAAATAAAAATGGGATAAGGATGCTAAACCAAAAACCAATAATTTTTATAGCCGGTGTATATTTTTTATGAGTCCAACCCATGGTTTGAAAAGCTGATTGAAATCCGTGCATCAAATGATAGGATAAAGAAATCATTCCAAAAACATAAATCACTACGGGTATAGGACTGGTAAAAACTGCTTTCATTTCATCAAACAAGGTTGTACTTCCTCCCGTAATTTGGTCCGTAAGGCGACTTACCACCCAAAAGTGACGAAGATGGATGATTAAAAAGATTAAAAGAAGCGTACCTAATAATCCCATTGAACGAGAATACCACTTGCTGCTTGCTTTACCATTGCCTACTGCATACTGAACCGGACGGGCTTTTTTGTTTTCAAAAACCAAATATATTCCTTGAAATATGTGCAATAACAACCCAAGAAAAAGAACGATTTCCATGGTCCGAATCAAAACATTGGTACCCATAAACTCGGCAGCCTCGTTAAATAACTCCCCGCCATCGTTCATGAAAATTAAAGAGTTTACGCCACAGTGAACCATCAGAAAAATAATCAGAAATAAGCCGGTAAGGCCCATCACTATTTTTTTGCCGATGGAAGATTTTAGTAGAAAAGATAATGCACCCATTATAGATTTTAGTTTTATGTTTTTAAAAAATTAACCGTTTAGAATAATAACCGCGAATTTACCCTTTAGGTTTGATTTTGAAAGTTTAAAAACCTTACATAGAATGTTTCTAAATAAATTTAAGACTAAACATTTTCAAAGTTTGTAATTTTTACAAAAGTTAAAAGATGGTTAAAGTATTTTTGCACCACTC
>CAMDGU010000099.1 GCA_945897885.1 Chitinophaga pinensis | reverse complement strand
TTAATATTTCATCAATTGTTTTTTCGGCAATATTTACCCAGCGAGGGTCGGTTGCCATTTTTAATCCTAACACGGTGCAAAATTAAATTTTTTATTAGAGCGTTACATTAAATTAAAAGTATACGTCTTGAAGATAGATATAGAGTGGTTTATGAATATTTTTTTAATGTATATTTGTACCACTAACTATTAAATTTTAAAACTTTTTTATGGAAAAAAAACACGTTAACTCATCAGAGTCAGAAAGCAGAAATGATTTAAAGATTTTATTGGGAACATTATTTATCAATATACTTTTTTTGGTGCTCTTATTTCTTGTTTACTAATATGGATACATTAAAATAAGTTTCTGATTACCGCGTTATTTTAAGTAAAATTGCAACTTTATTTAATGATTAATGCCATATCAATCTTTCAAAAATCTATTTCTACCTATTTTTCTCTTTTTAAATCTTTTTAGTTTTTCGCAGTCGGTTAAATTTTCTGAATTAAAGAAAAATTCAGACGGAGATTATATTTACAAGGAAAAGCTATTCACAGGAAAATCGGTCCTTAACCATGCAAACAATAATAAATGGCAGGAAGTAGATTGGAAAAACGGGCAGATAGATGGATTGTATAGGTCATTTTACGAAAACGGAATTAAAGAAACCGAAATAGAATATAGCTCAGGAAAGCGAAATGGGTTTTACAAATCTTGGTACAATAATGGCAAACCTGAAGAATTTAGTAATTATAAACTAGGCATCTTGGATGGTTTCTTTAAAAGTTATTATCAAACCGGAACCCAAAAAAAGGAATGCAACTACAAAAACGGAGAAATGGATGGCACGGTAACTTTATGGTTTGAAAATGCTAAAAAACAACAAGATGCTGTATTTAAAATGGGAAAACCAAACGGGCGAGTGGTATCCTATGACGACGATGGGAAAATGCGTAAAGACATTGAATATAAAAATGGATTGCGCGATGGAAAATCAATTACCTACCATAGCAATGGGCAAATAGGCGAAACAGGTACGTATAAAAATGGATTGCCTGAAGGAAGGTTTATAAAATTTGATACCAAAGGTAAAAAGATAAACGAAGAATCCTATAAAGAAGGTAAAAAGGATGGGAAATGGGTGTATTATGATTTAACAGGCTTTAAAATTAAAGAACTGAATTATTCGGATGGTTTGATAGATGGTCATTATGCAGAATGGATAGATTTGGTAATAGATACCGAAGGTGAATACAAAAACGGCAAGAAAAATGGTCCATGGATTGAAAAAGCTGCCAACCCCAAAACCAAATGTGTTGGAAATTACATAAACGGAGAACGAGATGGTGCATGGACCTTTGGAATGAGTAAAATATATGGCAAATGCAACGGCAGTTTTATTCAAGGAAAAAAGCATGGCGATTGGTTTTACTATAATTACAAAAGCAAACGAATTCGTGTAGAAAAATGGGATAACGGTGAATTATTAGAAACCAAAGACCGTTAATAAATGCAAACAAAACTTGAAATCATTTTTTCTAAAGAACAACTGAGCGAAGTTTCAACTCAGTTATTACAACATTTTATAAAATATAAGATTTATACGTTTAGAGGTAATTTAGGAGCAGGAAAAACAACCTTTATAACGTCATTGTGTCAAATTTTAGGTAGCACGGATGATATAAGCAGCCCTACATTTTCGATAATAAACGAATACCATTGCGATTACGGAAAAATATACCATTTTGATCTTTACAGGATAAAAAACCTGGAAGAAGCCTTAGATATAGGATTTGAAGAGTACCTCTATTCCCACAATTACTGTTTTATTGAATGGCCAGAAAAAGTAGCAAAGATATTACCTAACACATTGGTGGTTAATTGCGAATTGAGCTATATTAGCATGAATGAAAGGAGATTGCTGGCATGGGCCGATTAAAACGAGGTATTAGTATTTTGTTTCTGTTAATGAGCGCTAATTTTGCTTTTGCGCAAGCCTATGATCAAAAAGTAGCTGACTATATTTTAAAGGTTGAACACCCTTTAACGTTTCTTCAAAAAATAGAAAAATTTGGTATCAAAGAGCCGGGCAAAAAGGGATTGGACTCAACATTTTTTTGGCTGAAAGAATTAATAGAAAAGGATGGCTACAAAACTGTTACCCAAAATTTTGTTTATGGTACTGATACCTTGCGAAATTTGTTATTCAGTAAAAAAGGAGATATTGATAGCTGTATTATAATTGGGGCTCATTATGATAGCAAAATTGGGGCTGGGGTAAACGATAATGGAACCGGAAATTTTGCGTTATACCAAATTGCGAAGCTTTTGAAACCGCTTCAAACAAAGTATACAGTTCGTTTTGTTTTTTTTAGCGGTGAAGAAATCGATTATTTAGGAAGCCGATACTTTGTAAAAACATTAAACAAAGATTTGGTTAAGATAAAATTTATGTTAAACCTTGACCAACTTGGAGGAACTAAGGATCAAGACAATACTGGGATAAAATGTGAGAGGGATGAAGTTTCTAGCAAAAAGGTAGAAAGTAATTTATTGGCAGAATCCATGTCTAAAATTTACAGCTTTTATACCAATTTAAATCCAGTAATTACCCCTGCATATTCATCCGATTATCTTCCATTTCGAGATTCGGGTTATCTTATTTCAGGAATTTATCAATATTCATCCTTTCCTTATTACCATTCCGAAAACGACCTGTTAAGGTATATAGAATTCAATTCATTAGTATCTACAACCAAAGGTGCAGTGGCCTTTGTTTTATATCATTCGCAATCTCAAATTATTTCAGGAATAGTCGCCAATAGGCCCAAGAGTCAAAATTTAAATGTTTATTTTACGGGTAGCGCTTTTGTAATAGCAGGGAATGAGACCTATGAATTTTCAGTTTTTGATAATTTAGGAAGAGAAATTAGTATTGAAAAGGAACTTATTTCGGATAATAAAGTGTCTGTTCAGCAGCTGAAAGGTGGTGTGTATTATGCTAATTTTAAAACAAAAACTCAGTCAATAAATATTAAATTTTTCGTTCAACCATAAAAATATGTTTCAAATTAGTTTGTTTTGCAAAACATAATAAATGGAAATATCCTTTTTAGGTGCAACACGTCAGGTTACAGGGAGCATGCACCTTCTCACTTTAAATTCCGGTTACAAAATTTTAATAGATTGTGGGCTATCGTATGAAAGAGGTGATGCAATTGAATTAAATGATAATTTTTCTTTTGAGCCGTCTTCCATAAATCTTTTAGTTTTAACCCATGCACATATTGATCATTCGGGCAATATTCCAACGCTTATTAAGCGAGGCTACCATGGGCAGGTACTTTGCACTGAACCTACTGCAGCGCTAGCTGAAAATTTATTGCGTGATTCTGTTAATGTTCAATTGGCCGAATCAAAATCAAAAAGTAAAAATCATCGAAACGGAAAAAATAAACCAATCGTATTATACGGTCAGCAGCAAGTAGAGGCAACCCTCGACCGATTGGTTACCTTACCTTTTAAAAAAACGTTTAAAATTAATGATGAGGCCAGTATTACCTTTTATCCTGCAGGACATATTTTAGGAGCCGCCTCCGTTTTAGTAGAAATAAATGAATCTGGCATTACGAAACGAATAGGGTTTACCGGTGATTTAGGAAAATTAAATTCAAAAATTATTGTAGACTCGGAACCAATGCCTGATTTAGACTTTTTAGTTTGTGAATCAACTTATGGCAGCCGCTTGCACACCATCACCGTTCCAGCAGAGGAGGAATTATTTAAGTATATTAAAAAAAACTGTATTGATTCTCCCGGTAAACTGGTTATTCCGGCTTTCAGTGTTGGCCGAACGCAAGCCATTTTATTTACCTTAAATCAATTATATGTAATCGGAAAATTAAATGGAATTAAAGTATTTACAGATAGCCCATTGGGTATACTTAGTACCAAAGTTCACGAAAAATATGAAGGCTATTTAAACGAAGAATCAAAAGAATTTGCCAGAAACCATGGCGATTTGTTTGATTTTCCAAACCTTTTGGTTATTCAAACCGAGAGTGACCAAAAACAAATGGCCTATCATAGCGGGCCGTCTATCATTGTTTCATCGGCAGGTATGGTCGAAGGTGGCAGGATTCAAGAACATGTACGAAACAATATTCAAAATCCGTTATGCACCATTTTAATTGCAGGGTATTGTGCTGAAGGAACATTTGGTCACCGATTATTGCAAGGCCAATCCACCATAAAAATAAAAAATAAAGATCGACCCGTATACGCCCGTGTGGCTTCTACCGATGTTTTTTCGGCCCATCCCGATAGAGATGGACTTTATAAATACATCAGCGCCAGCCAAACCGGAAAGTTGAAGAAATTGTTTTTGGTACATGGTGAAGAAAAAAATATCGAAGATTTTAAGAATTTTCTTACCAAAAGTGGGGTGAATAATGTTACTATTCCTTACAAAGGCGATAGGTTTTTACTTTAGATTTTTTGTAAATAACTTGTGGGTATCTCACCCTAAAACTATTTCCCTTAATCCCCCCTAATATGCCTATTTTCACGTTTTAATTCAAAATTAAATGGACGAGGTATTAGAACCTGAAAATGAAAAGATTATCCCAATAAACATTGAGGATGAAATGAAAACGGCCTACATTGATTATTCAATGTCGGTGATCGTATCAAGAGCACTTCCTGATGTTCGTGATGGATTAAAGCCGGTACACCGCCGTGTTTTATACGGAATGAGCGAATTAGGGCTTGCTAGCAATCGTGCTTATAAAAAATCAGCCAGAATAGTAGGAGAGGTATTGGGTAAATTTCACCCACATGGCGACCAGTCTGTTTATGATGCGATGGTTCGTTTGGCTCAGGAATGGAGCGTAAGGTATATGATGGTAGATGGCCAGGGAAACTATGGTTCCATAGATGGAGATCCACCGGCAGCAATGCGTTATACTGAAGCTAGGATGCGAAAAATGGCTGAAGAAATGTTGGCCGATATTGAAAAAGATACAGTAGATTTTCGTCCCAACTTTGACGATTCATTAACCGAACCAACTGTATTGCCTGCCAAGGTTCCTAATTTATTAATAAATGGTGCTTCAGGAATAGCAGTGGGTATGGCTACTAATATGGCCCCTCACAATCTTTCGGAAGTAATAGATGGAACTGTTGCTTACATTAATAACCGAGAGATTACTGTTGAGGAATTAATGGAACACATCAAAGGTCCTGATTTTCCTACCGGAGGAATTATTTATGGCTATGAAGGTGTAAGAGAAGCTCTGATGACAGGCCGCGGCCGTGTAGTAATGCGCGGGAAGGCTGAATTTGAAACCTTATCTTCCGGTCGAGAACAAATCATTATTACCGAAGTTCCTTATCAAATTTCCCCATCACAAATTGTTATTAAAGCTGTTGATTTAATAAATGAAAAGGTCATTGATGGAATAGCCGAGGTTCGTGATGAATCAGGCAGAGATGGGTTACG
>CAMDGU010000098.1 GCA_945897885.1 Chitinophaga pinensis | reverse complement strand
TATGTAATGGTCAAAGTAATGGTACTGCATCTGTATCAGTTTCCGGAGGTACGAGTCCATATACATATAGTTGGTCTCCCGGAGGAGCAACTTCATCATCCATTAGTAGCTTGGCCTTAGGTGGCTACACAGTAAGTGTAACCGATGCTAAAGGATGTTCAACCTCACAAACCTTTACCATAACTCAACCGGATGTATTAACAGCAACCAGTGCAGGAACAACGAATGTATCATGTAAAGGCGGCAGCGATGGAGCAGCAACGGTATCTGTAACAGGCGGAACAACGAATTATACGTATAGCTGGACTGGTAACAGTTCAACAACAGCTACAGCTAGTGGCTTAACAGCAGGTAGCTACACAGTAAGTGTAACCGATGCTAAAGGATGTTCAACCTCACAAGCCTTTACCATAACTCAACCGGATGTGTTAACTCTATCTCCATCTCAAACGAATGTATCATGTTATGGCGGCAGCGACGGAACAGCAACGGTATCCGTAACTGGCGGAACAACAGCATATACCTACAGTTGGTCGCCTTATGGAGGCACTACTAACAGTGCAACTGGTTTGATTCCTGGTGTTTATACTGTCTCAGTTACGGATGCAAATTCATGCTCAACAACTAAAACATTTAATATTACTGAACCACCATATGCTGAAGAAATATATGTAAGTGGTAATAGTAATACTGTTTTGGATGGTGATAATATACCTAGCTTAACTGACCATACTGATTTTGATAGTATAACAACACTTACCAAAACACGAACATTCAAAATTCATAATAGTGGAGTTGCTGCTTTAGGAGTAAGTACAATTACACTATCGGGTACACATGCATCATTATACTCAATAGGCGGAATTACACTGCCAACAACAATTGCAGCTAGTGGTTCAACTACATTTACTGTAACATTCAGCCCAACTAGTCCGGGAGCAAAAGTTGCAACAGTAACTATAACCAACTCAGATTGTGATGAAGGAAGTTATGATTTTTCACTTAACGGTAATATCAATTGTACGAATGGTTCAGCATCTCACTCTTATGATAAAAATAATGCAAGTCAATATACCGGCAGTGAAGGCTCAATATTCTTTATTGGCTACGGTCCAAGAGCTGATACATTAAAAGCAACGGGTTTTGCTGGTGCTATAACTTGGACTCCTAGTAATTATCTAAATTGTGCTACTTGCCCTAAAACAATATTTACCCCTACTGATGCCAGTGTAGGTCAACACACAATTACTGTAAGTAATGGATGCGTAAGCAAAAAAGTACAATTCTGTGTGAGAGACCAAAGAGATGGTACGACTAAAATGTTTATTTGTTATAATGCAAACACAATTTCAGTTGCTAAAACGTCTAGAGCTTCTAGTTTAAATTCTACTTATCCAGGCTATAAGCTTGGTGCATGTGCTGACTTAACATGTACAGTTAGTAAAGGTAACAATGCTACAATTTATAAAACGGTAGTAGACGAAGAGGAATTACAAGTAATGTGTTTTCCTAATCCATTTAGCCATTCATTTAACTTGAACTATGCAAGTAGTTCAGATAAAGATGCCCACATTTCGATCTACGGAATTACCGGTAATCTAATTGATCAGGTTACTTTATCAGGTTTCCAAAATGAAGCACAACTTGGAGAAAACTTACCGAATGGAATTTATACTATATCGTTCGTTCAAGGTAATAAGATAAGAGTATTCAAAATGATTAAGGTTAATAGATAATGTTTATTTAACCATACACATTAAAAGGCCGCAGAATTTAATTTCTGCGGCCTTTTATTTTTTATACTTTCCACAAAATTTATTATGCTTTTTATTTAAGGTAAACAGTTGGTAAATAGGGAGATAATATTGTAAATAGACTTATAAAAATATACAAGTAGTGTTTTTTAAGTATAAATATTCAAGGATTTAAAGGAATTAAAGCAAGAGAAAATTTAATAAGAGAATTATCTAGTAATATATGATTGGTTGTTTTTTAGAATAGAATGGGAATGATATCTTACGATTATTCATATAATAGAGCTATTAATAGATTTTAATTTAAACAAAATGGAACATGGGACTTAAGGAGTTTTAAAATACAGGTAATTGATTTACCACCACAAAAACTCTCCGGGAACAACACCGGTTTTGTATGATTTGATAAAAATACCTTTAGGCGAATAAATTAAAACTTTACCACGACTTAAAAAATCCCAGGCATCAGACACGAATAGGTTTCCGGTAGATAATTGAATGCTTAATCCATAAAATGATGAGCCTGATGTTTGAGCTATTATTGGATTTGTAGGGATAGTACCTGCTGTTTTTGGAAATCCAAAAACTCCTTGATTAATAAAATATAAACTATCGTTAGTAGGGTTTTGTTTCAATTTCACAGGGTTAAAATCATCTTTAGTAAACAACCATTGCTTCTCAATTTTTAAAGTAGTGCCATTAATACAGAATAATCCGCCGGTGCGTTTTTTTAACAAATCACCTGAGCACAATACCCAAACTTTGCCGTCCTTGTCAGCAACTAAGCTTGAGCCACCATAGGCCAAAGCAATACTGTCGGTAATAATGTCGATGGAAGGATTTAAAATGTAAAGATAATCACTGTTGTGATTGGTGACCCAAACTTTATCTTGAAACAAAATCATTTCTTCCGTCCAGCCTTTGCATTTTATTTCACCGGTTTTTGTAAGTGAATTTGCATCTACTATACTGATTACATTGGCATATAGGTCAGAAACATACACTTTTCCGGGCTGCACTTCCAAAGCATATCGTGGAGATTTTAAATTTTTAATAGTAGCTACAGATTTTGAAGTTTCTGGATTTATGACTTCTATCTTTCCTGAATTATTTACTACCAACCAAGCATTTTTATTTATTAAACTCATACTTTGAAAAACATCGCCTAAAGGGCGGTTGTTATTATATTTAAATAGGTCTTCCTCTGTGTTTAAGGTATCGTTTTCAAGATTTATATATGTTAACGAAGCATTGCCCATTCCAAAAGTTCCTTCATTTGCTACGAAAAAACCTTTTCCTTGTGATATAGAATTCGTTAGTGTTTTAGGAGGTTCGTCTTTGCAGTTAGACATTAGAACCACTGAGGCACAAAGCGCACAAATAAAAGAAGAGTTAATATTAAATTTCTTAGAAATAATTTTTCTCTTTTGGTTCTTTTGCTTTCTGTATCTCTGCGTTATTTTTCCTCTCATAATTTTAAACCTTTATAAATGCTATTAACCGTAGGCCCTGAAAAATGAATAAAAAAAAATCCGAAGGGTAAATCATTTGCTTCTATTTCAGAAGATTCGCCACTTACTAGTTTGTTTGATTTTCCAACAGCGTCAAAAATTTCAATGCTTGAAATTTTATTTTCAGAATTATCAATATTTAATTTTTGGAATGCTTTTATAGGATTTGGACCTTTGATAAATTGGTTCGAATTAATTGAAATAGTAACTGAAGTTTTTTGTTCATGAATAACGCCAATAGCATCCAAATCAAAACCACTGGAAGCAAACGGTGTTGGCCATGGGTCATTTATTTTTCGCATGGCGGTATCAAAGGCTGCAAATTTTGAGTTCAAACTTCCCACAACATCTACAATTTTTACATAGCGAATATTGTTTTTATCTAAGTCTTTGTAATCGAGAATGTCGTTGAAATCAAACGGTGTTCCATATCCCGCTCTATATTTCCCAGCAAGGTTATTAATATTTTCAGGTTCGGTATAGCCAAAGGCTCCAGTTTGATTTAATGTATCGGTTAATGAATGGCAAGGAAACCTAAAGTATCGCCACCCATCTGAACTCACTTCCACAAATGCGAGCTCTAAGTAGCGATCGTCAAAGGTGTTTTCAAATATTGCAAAATCCCATCCATTGCCATTTAGTAAAGGTTTGTAAAATTGGCAAATTGCTATGCCACTATCTCCCAAACTTACTACACCGTTTTCTCCAGCTTTTCCGGTGGCAGAAGTGCTATCACCAACGGTGGCAAAACCTGAATCTTTTTGAGCAATGTTTTTCCACCCTCTGTAAATAGTGCATTGCTTGGCCCAATTCACAAAAATGGATGAATCCTTATATAGTGCTGAACTTCCTAACTTGCCAGCTGCTGGAGCATATTGCGAAAATCCTTTTACTCCCGAAAAGAGAAATGAAAGGGCAAAAGCTAAATATTTTATTTTATCTAAGATCATTTTAATCATATCAATCATATCAATCAGTTTAATCAGCGGTTAAGACTTATATTTATACCAAATTCAAAATTTACACCCGGCATTGGCCGCCAAACAATGGCTTCATAGCTTTTATTCAAAATATTATTAACTCTTAAAAATACATTGCTATTTGTTTTTTTAAAGGTAAAATTATGATTCAATGCCAAATTTAGTAAGCCGTAGTGCGGTATTGAATCTAAATTGTCAGAACCGGTATACCGTTTACCAACCCAAACTCCTTGTAATAGCAAAACTGTGTTTTTTATCCCAAAGGCTATAAAGCCTGATGACTTATAGTATGGAATATAAAGTAACTGTTTTCGATAATTAGGGTTAGTGGCATCTACATTTTCGGATTTAGTATAATCAAAATTGAAACCTGTTTTACTATAGATTTTATTGGTAATACTAATCTTCAAAGTACTTCTTAGTTCTAAACCACGACTGTTTACCTTACCAATATTTACCGGGCTCCAAATTTGTGAAGATACCGGTTGCCACTGAATCCAGTTGGTAATAAGGCGGCTATATCCGGTAATGGAAGTTGTGAAATAAATACGTTTATTTTTTTTATTAAACTCAGCACTAAATTCGTTGGCCCAACCCGATTCGGGTTTTAATTGGGGGTTTCCTCCCGGAATCCAATTTAGGTCGTTTAAGGTTGGAATTCTGTATACCTTACTTGTTTGTCCGTAAATATCAAGGTTTTTATGAAGGTGGGTTTTAAACCCAAGTGCAGGAATTAAAGGTAAAAATTTAGTGTCAACCAATTCTTGTCTCAAGCTGGCAGAAATACTGGTTTTAAGCTTAACAAAATGATGAAAATGACTTGCCCAAAATGCCAATTGATATCTTTCGGAATTATTTAAGGTGGTAGTTCCGGTGCTTAAAACATTGGCAACTTTAGCTTTGGTAAACGAATGAACAACGCCAATACTTGAGGTCGAATTTTTTAAGCTTTTTAACCGCAACTCGGCATCATTGGTAATAAAAATAGACTTAGAAATGGAATTGATGTCTAACGCTTTTTCGGTGTATTTTAAATAATCATTTTGAAAAAGTGAGTGAAATTTTAAACTTATTTTTTTTAACGATTTGTCCCATTGCAGCATCGTTTTTTGAATATTGTCAAGTTGATTTGCTGTGCTGCTTTCCATCAATAGGGTAGGAGGTATTTGCCGATTGGCAAAGGTTCCCCAATAGTTAATTTTGAAATTTCCTGCCTTTTGAGATTGATAGGAAGTTTGGTGCAGTACTGAATAATTTTCACCTTCGGCATTTGTTAAATTATCTTTTGGATTTCCGGCTTC
>CAMDGU010000097.1 GCA_945897885.1 Chitinophaga pinensis | reverse complement strand
AATTTT
The DNA here is from genome assembly GCA_945897885.1 of Chitinophaga pinensis. Taxonomy (GTDB): domain Bacteria; phylum Bacteroidota; class Bacteroidia; order NS11-12g; family UBA9320; genus JABWCE01. Next base: position 5,602 of record CAMDGU010000097.1, on the reverse strand, counting down.
AAAAATGAAAGTATTCAAATTTGGTGGGGCATCTGTAAAAGATGCAAATGCAGTAAAAAACGTAGGCAGTATTTTAAAAAAGTACCAAAACGAAAAGTTATTGGTAGTAATAAGTGCCATGGGCAAAACTACCAATGGCCTTGAGCGGATGCTTGGTGCCTGGTTTGATGGCAAAGGTGATTTGGCAGCCAAGGAACTAGCTGAAATTAAAAACTTTCATAATAGCATTATAGGTGATCTTATTGGTGGAGATTTACAAAACAATTATCATGAAGTAGATAATCTGTTTATTGAGTTGGAGTGTATGATTGAAACCCGGCCGGTAAATACGGATTTCGACTTTTTGTACGATCAGATTGTTGGGTATGGTGAGTTGATTAGTACAAAAATTATAAGCATTTATTTGCAAACGATTGGGTTAAACAACCGATGGTTGGATGCCCGAAATTTTATAAATACTACTGAAGATTATCGTCAAGCAAGAATAAACTGGGAGGCTACCGAAGAAATTATAGCTAACAGGTTACAACCTTTAGTTAATCGTCAGTTGGTAATTACACAAGGTTTTATAGGTAGAACAAACAGAAATAATACTACAACTTTAGGTAGAGAAGGTTCCGATTATTCAGCATCTATATTTGCTTATTGCCTCAATGCGGAAAGCGTTACGATATGGAAAGACGTAGCAGGAGTTATGAATGCTGATCCTAAACGCATGGAAAACACACAAATTATGCGTGAGATTTCATTTAGTAAAGCCATTGAGCTGGCTTACTACGGAGCAACTATTTTGCACCCAAAAACTATTCAACCCTTGTTGCGAAAATCTATTCCACTTTACGTAAAATCCTTTATAAATCCTGATGCTGAAGGTTCGGTTGTAAAAGCAATCGATGTTAAGGATGAAGAATCTGTAGCTTGTTATATTTTTAAGGATGACCAAATTTTAATAAACTTATCTTCAAAAGATTTATCATTTATTGTTGAATCCCATTTGAGCTCAATATTCGCCATACTTGCAGCAGCAAAGGTTCAAATAAATGTAATGCAAAATTCAGCCATTAGTTTTTCGTTTTGCGCCAATTATGACGAACGAAAATTTACTACTCTTATTCCTCAATTAACCGAACTTTTTAATATTGAGGTTGTAAAAAATCTTACCTTAATCACTCTACATAATTATAAGGAAAAAGAACTTCCGGGTATTTTGGTCAACAAAGAAATACTTATTGAGCAGCATTCAAAAAATGTGGTTCAGTATGTATACAGGTAAATATTGAAAATTTTAGTTAAGAACAAAAATTGAGATATTATTTGTCAATTATCTCAATGTCATTCTGAAACAGTTTAAAGGTTTCTTTTTTTGTTTCGGTGTTGGTTAGTTTAAACTTTCCTTCGCGTTTTCCATCAACCCACGAGCCTTCTATCATTGTATTCTCAAGCTTGATGTATTGTTTAATATTTCCATTGGGTAATCCTTCTTTAAATGTACCTTCCATCCAGCCTTCGTTGGTTACCAGTTTTCCCTTGCCGTTAAACTTGTCATTTTCCATGTTGCCATAGTAGTATACGGTTGCATTTGTTGAATATTTACCCAACCCGTTCATTTGGTCTTCCTTCCATTGGCCTTCGTATGTTTCCCCTTTAGGAACCCTAAATTTACAGTTTCCGGTTCCATGTCTGCGGCTCATCAAAAAACCACCTTCATACAGGTAATAATCAGCAACAGAAAGTTGGCCTTTTCCCCAAAAATAGCCGTATCTAAATTCACCTTTATACCAGTTATTGTTTTGATCAATAAAATAACCTCTTCCATGTGGCATACTGTTTTTCCATTCACCCTCATACATAGCCGTTTCATTATCCCAAGTCATTTTTCCTGAAATACTATCACAATCGCCTGAAACGATGGTTCCGTTTGGCACCAATCTCACATAGCCCATATCATCTGCTGTAGGCAAGGTGTCATTGGCAAGAATATTAATTTGATTGAGTCCTTTTGAACTAAAATAGAGTTCAAGACGGTGGTTGTTCCAACTTCGGGTAAGTACATATGGATTATCCTCAACTTCTTCAAAACGTAAATCTATTACTTTATAAAGCGAGTCACGTTTCATGCCAAATTTGAGATTAAGAGGTAATCTTCCTTTGTACATTTTATAACTGCTCCCTCCTTTGTAAAGAGTTATTGTATTCAATACCATGTTAATATCATATTTCATTAAATAACCTTTTTCGTAGTGTTTTATAATAAACTCAGGTCCATCGGTTCTAATTTCTTCAACCGCTGTTTTATAAGAATTTTTTTCAAGCCATTCAATAAGTGGAGCTTGGAAAATCCGTTTACCAATAAGATTTGATAATTCTATATCCTTGTCTTTGGGGCCATAAGCTTTAGCAAAACTTATTGATAAAAGAATACTTATTAAAATGGGAAGAGTGTTTTTCATTGTTTTATTTGGGTTGCAAAAATCGTGTTATCAATTGAATAATTTTTCCTTAAGAAAAAAGATGAAAATAGTTGTAATGAAGTTGCTTGATGAAAAGCCTTTTTGATGAACAAATTTGCTTTTAACCATGTTTTAATAACACTACCTTTGCACCTCATTAATGGCAAATACATTCAAAGTAAAGTTTAATTTTATTGATCCATCCTCAGATCCTATTGAAGTGGAAGTGCTTAAAGGGGATACTATATTAGATGCTGCTTTAGATAATGAAATTTCGTTGCATCACAACTGTGGCGCTGTGCTGGCTTGCAGTACTTGTCATATTTATGTTACCAAGGGCATGGAAACACTGCCTGAAATAAGTGATGCTGAAGAAGATTTTATTGATAGAGCGGTAAATCCAAAGTTGAATTCAAGATTAGCCTGCCAATGCAGGATTATTGCAGATGTGGAAGTTACAATTCCTGACCAATCGGTTCACTTGGGCCATTAATTTTTTTATAATAATAAACAATGACTGATAAATTTCAACTGCCCATTTATTGGAAAGACCACGAAGATATAGCCATGGGCTTGTATGAAAAATTTGGAGATGAATTTGGTGAAAGCCAAATTTACCGTATTCGATTTACCGAGCTTTTAGAGTGGGTTTTAGAAATACCAAATTTTAATGGTAAACGCGAAGAATGCAATGAAGGTCATTTAGAAATGATACAATCGCAATGGGTTTACGAATGGCGGGATAATCAAAAATAGTAACCTAAAATGTACAGCAGCAAGTTATCAGCAATTTCCACTTTTGTTTTGGATGTAGATGGTGTAATGACTAATGGGCAAGTATTAGTTACCGATGAGGGAAATATGCTTCGCAGCTTCAATATTAAGGACGGTTTTGCTATGCAGTTGGCTGTAAAATTAGGTTACAGAATTTGTGTTATTTCTGGTGGAAATTCTCCCGGAGTGTTAAAACGGTTGGAAGGCTTGGGGATTACCGATATCTTTATGAAGGTTCATGAAAAACTTCCTGTTTTTCAAAGCTACATTTCTGATAAGAATTTAAAGGTTGATGAAATAGCCTACATGGGTGATGACATACCCGATTATCAATTGATAAAGCAAGTAGGGCTAAAGTGCTGCCCTGCTGATGCCTCGCATGATATCAAAGGTATTTGCGACTTTGTCTCAAGCTATCCTGGTGGCGGTGGATGTGTGAGAGAATTAATTGAAAAGGTGCTAAGAGCTCAGGGCAAATGGGATTTGGAAACCATCGGGATTTGGTAATTATTAATTCATCTGTGGGTCAAGCGGTGAATTGGCCATCAATGCATAATCTCCACCAAGAGATTTCATAGTTTGTTTCCAAAGTTTGTCAGCGCTTAATTCAAAAACAGTTTTAATATCGGCGGGTGCTACAATCCAGGTTTTTTCATCCATTTCAAATTCCAATTGCCCGGGTTCCCAGCCTGAGTAACCTACATAAAAGCGGATACTGTCTTCCGAAATTTCTCCATCGCTTATTTTTTGTAATAGGTCTTTAAAATCGCCTCCCCAATATAATCCTTGCATTATTTTTACTGAATGCTTTACCGGGTTGTGGCCGCGATATAAAAAATGCAGAGAATCATGAGCTACCGGCCCGCCTTGATATAAATTATTTTTTAAGTGAATATTGTCCAAAACATCAGAAACAGTAATTTTAAGTTTGTGATTTAAAATAAATCCTACCGTTCCTATCTCATTTTTTTCAACCAAAAGTATTACAGAGCGACCAAAGGCCGGGTCTTTTATAAATGGTTCAGAGATTAATAATTTTCCTTTTTCCGGTTCCATAATACAATGACACAAAGGCAATCAAAAAGATTTAATCACTCAAACATTTTAATGTAAGATTTAGGTTAGGTTATTTTCCTACTCTAGCTATTAAGTCGGTAACACGGGCTGAATAGCCTGTTTCGTTATCATACCAACCCACTACCTTTACCATGTTTCCGCCCATAACCATGGTAAGTTCACTATCAAGTATGCAGGAGTGTGTATTCCCGATTATGTCAACTGATACAATAGAATCGGTGTTATATTCCAATAATCCTTTTAGTTTTCCCTCCGCTTCTTTTTTAAACGCTGCATTCACCTCTTCCACTGTTACATTTTTTTTGACAATGCAAGTGAAATCGGTAACCGAACCATCGGGAACAGGAACTCGCATGGAGGTTCCGTTTAATTTACCTTTAAGGTTGGGCAAGACTAATTCAACAGCTCGGGCAGCCCCGGTACTTGTAGGAATTATGCTGCAAGCAGCTGCTCTGGCTCTGCGAAGATCACGGTGCGGGGCATCTTGAAGGTTTTGGTCGGCTGTATAGGCGTGCACTGTTGTCATAAATCCATGCACTAATCCAAAGTTTTCATCAAGTATCTTTACCATAGGTGCAAGGCAATTTGTTGTGCACGAGGCATTCGATAATACTTGCTCTGTTCCGTCAAGCATATCTTCATTTACCCCTAAAACAATAGTTTTTAGGTCGCCTGTCCCCGGGGCGGAAATAACAACTTTTCTTGCGCCTGCCGTTATATGTGCCATGGCTTTTTCCTTATCAGTAAAAAAACCGGTTGATTCTAGAACAACATCTACCCCTAGGTTGACCCATGGAAGGTTGGCAGGATTTTTTTCAGCTAAAGCTAAAATTTCTTTACCATTTATTATTAGGTGTGTTTCATTATAATCAACAGTTCCATTAAATCGGCCATGAATGGAGTCATACTTTAATAAGTGAGCCAAAGTCTTATTATCAGTTAGGTCATTAATTGCCACAACCTCTATGTCTGGATTGGCCAATAAAAATTTAAAAGAATGACGCCCAATGCGTCCAAAACCATTAATTGCTACTTTCATTTGTTAATTAAAGAATAATAAATTAGAACTACTGCGAAACTACGCTAATGACGGCTAAATAAAAAAGTATTCCATCCGGGCAATTTCAAATTAATAGCCTTGAACAGTGTAATTTTGATAATTTAAAAATTTATTATTTTGTGTTTGTATTTATATTTTAGTTTTCTATTTTTGCACTCCTTAAAACATGGTCCCTTCGTCTATCGGTTAGGACACCAGGTTTTCATCCTGGTAAGAGGGGTTCGACTCCCCTAGGGACTAC
>CAMDGU010000096.1 GCA_945897885.1 Chitinophaga pinensis | reverse complement strand
GTAAATCCGGATTTAAAAAAGCAATTTTAGGGTTATCAGGTGGTTTAGATTCGGCAGTAGTTACAGCTATTACCGCCGATGCCTTGGGGTGTCATAATGTGCTCCCTATCCTACTTCCTTCGAAATTTTCCTCTGACCATTCCATTAATGATTCGGTAGGTTTGTGCAAAAACCTAGGAATGGACTATAAAACCATTGCGATTCAGGATACAGTCCAGTCGTTTGAGACACTTTTGGAACCCATGTTTAAGGATACCAAACGCGGTGTAGCTGAAGAAAATATTCAAGCCCGAACCCGTGGCAATATTTTGATGGCTATTAGTAATAAATTTGGTCACATTCTGCTAAACACAACCAATAAAAGTGAAGCTGCCGTAGGCTACGGAACCCTTTACGGTGATATGTGCGGAGGTATTTCAGTTTTGGGAGATGTGTATAAAACTCAGGTATATAAACTGGCTGAATACATAAACCGAAATGGTGAAATCATCCCTCAAAATATTTTGGATAAACCACCAAGTGCCGAGCTAAGTCCCGGGCAAAAAGACAGCGATAGCCTTCCTGATTACAGTTTATTGGATAAAATTTTACACCTTTATATTGAGAGCCTTTTGGGTCCGGAAACCATTATTGACTTGGGATTTGATGCCGATATAGTGAACCGAATTGTAAAAATGGTTGACCGAAATGAATACAAACGGTTTCAGGTCCCCCCTATTCTCAGGGTTTCTGACAAAGCCTTCGGTATAGGAAGACAAATGCCGGTGGTGGGAAAGATTAATTAAATTTTATTACAGTTTATAACCTCTTATACTTTTGAACAAACTTTCATTCGGTTTCTAAACGTTATTTAAAAATTTGTGTGATTTTTTAAATTGTTGTCAAAGCCAACTTCAACATGTAAAATATCTTATCAGGAAAGATCCCCCTCTACTACAACTACAATTTCTCCCTTAGGAGGGGTTTGGGTATAATGAGCCGCCAACTCGGTTAAAGTACCTCGCCGGTTTTCTTCAAATAATTTGGTTATTTCACGGCTCACACAGGCATTGCGCTCCGTTCCCAAATAGTGTCCCAATTCGGTTAAACTTTTTACTAAGCGAAACGGACTTTCATAAAAAATCATGGTTCGGGTTTCTAAAGCCAACTCTTTCATACGAGTTTGCCTCCCTTTTTTTTGGGGTAAAAAACCTTCAAAAACAAAGCGCTCTGCAGCCAAACCACTTGCTACCAAAGCCGGAATAAAGGCTGTGGCGCCAGGCAATACCTCCAAAGGAATTGCATTGCGATTGCACTCTCGTACTATTAAAAATCCGGGGTCAGATATTCCCGGTGTTCCTGCATCTGAGCAATAAGCAATCGTTTTTCCTTCCTGTAACAAATTTTTCACATACTCTAACCGGCTATGCTCGTTAAATTTGTGCATGCTTAGGGTTTCTTTTTTTAGGCCTAGTAATGAAAGCAGTTTTCCTGTAACACGGGTATCTTCGGCTAGTACCAAATCGCAATTTTTTAAAACTTCGATGGCTCGAAGTGTTATATCGCCCATATTGCCGATAGGCGTGGGTACAATGTAAAGTTTTCCTTTTAGTTCATCCATTCCTTTACCCATTTACCAATTATATCAAATTCCAGATTTACAGGGTCACCAACTTTTAAGTGTTTTATAGAAGTATGCTCATAAGTATACGGGATAATGGCTACAGAAAATTTTCCCGGTTCGCTATCTACCACTGTGAGGCTTGTCCCGTTAAGCGTTATTGAGCCTTTGGCCACTGTTCTGTAATTTTGAACGTTTAAAAATTCAATTTCATATTTCCAGCTTCCGTTTTCATCGGTTATTTTCGTGCACATTCCGGTAGTATCTGCATGGCCCTGAACCCAATGTCCATCAAGCCTGTCGCCTAATTTAAGGCAGCGCTCCAAATTTATTTCATCCTTTGGTTTCCATGTATTAAGGGATGTTTTAAGCAAAGTTTCGTCAATAGCGGTAACCCAATGGCAATCGTTTTCAATTTTGGTAATAGTAAGACATACGCCATTATGCGCTACACTTTGGTCTATTCTCAGCGCGTGACTAATAGGTGATTTAATCTGAAAAATTTTATTGGTACCTTCTTCAGTTACCGATTCTATTTTTCCCAAACACTCAATGATTCCTGTAAACATTGGAACAAAAGTAAGTTAAAAGTAAAAAACGAAAAGTGAAAATTTGAACTAAAATTAAGGTGCAGTTTTTGTCGTTTTGTAACTTTCCATTTTTAACTGTTAGTTTCTCACTTACTTACACTATATTTGCAGCCTAGTAAAAAAGGACTTCTGAGTGTCGGGCTTTACCAATTCCATCTCCACTCTTAGTTCTTATGGCAAATAAAGAACAAGAGTAATTATAGATGAAGACCCAAAAAGTAGTAACCCTAACCCAATTTATTTCTGAGCAACAAACCCTTTACCCTGACGCTTCAGGTGATTTAACACGGATTTTTATGGATATCATATTAGCCGCTAAAATTGTTAATCGCGACGTTCGCAAAGCCGGTTTGGTAGATATTTTAGGAACCCATGGTACCACCAATATTCAAGGCGAGGATGTTAAAAAACTGGACGTAATGGCCAACGAAGAATTTATGTCGGCTTTATCGCTTGGTGGTGATTGTTGCGCTATATTATCGGAGGAAAATGATGATATAGTAAGGGTTCATAATCCTAATAATTCAAAACCAAAGTACATAGTAGCTATGGATCCTTTGGATGGTAGCAGCAATATTGATGTTAATGCTTCTATTGGAACAATCTTTAGTATTTTTCGCCGCCGAAGTATGGCCTGGAACGAAGTTACCATGGAAGATTGCCTTCAAAAAGGGATTAATCAAATAGCTGCAGGATATATAATTTACGGCTCCAGTACCATGCTGGTATATACAACAGGGCAAGGCGTTAATGGATTTACTTTAGACAGTTCCATTGGTGAATTTTGCCTAAGTCATCCTGATATTAAAATTCCAAAGGATGGAAATATCTTTTCGGTAAACGAGGGTAATTTTGCCGAATTTCCACAAGGGGTTAAAGATTTTGTAACCTATTGTAAAGAAACCGACAAAGAAACCGGCCGTCCTTACAGCGCCAGATATATCGGTTCGTTAATAGCTGATTTTCACAGAAATTTATTAAAAGGGGGGATTTTTATTTACCCTCATACTGCTAAAGCTCCAAATGGCAAATTACGATTAATGTATGAATGCAATCCAATGGCATTTATAATAGAGCAAGCCGGAGGGAAAGCCACCACAGGTTCAAAGCGAATATTGGAGGTTACACCGGAGCAATTACACCAGAGGGTTCCATTTTTTGTAGGATCGGAAAATATGGTGAATAAGGCGGAAGCCTTGTATAAAGCAAAAATTCAAATAGGAATGAGTAATTAGGAATTATAAATTCCTAAAAATCAATAACTCAAATTCCTCCTTCGTCTTATTGACAAAAAACAATTAAGCAATACAACAATTTAACAATACAAAAAACAATGACAACATTCGCAGACTTCGGCCTAAAGCCGGAAATTTTAAAGGGCATAGCTGAGTTAGGCTATGAAACCCCAACACCTATTCAAGCTAAAGTAATTCCACAGGTTTTAGATAACCGAAGTGATATCGTTGGCTTGGCTCAAACCGGAACCGGTAAAACGGCAGCCTTCGGTTTACCCTTGCTTCAATGGACAGATACATCGTTAAGAACCCCGTCTTCATTGATTTTGGCACCTACCCGTGAACTTTGTGTTCAAATAGCTAAAGACATCGAAAGCTATTCAAAATACATGGGAAAATTAAAGGTTTTACCTGTTTACGGTGGAACCAGTATTACCAACCAAATCCGTGATTTAAGAAACGGAGTTCATATTTTGGTTGCCACCCCTGGCCGTTTAATCGATTTGATTGAACGCAAAGCAGCTGATCTTTCGGCTATAGAAATTGTAGTGCTTGACGAAGCAGACGAAATGCTTAACATGGGATTTATTGATGATATCAATATTATTCTTTCTAGTTGCCCAAATGACAGAACAACCATGCTTTTTAGTGCTACCATGCCTCGTGAAATTCAACGATTGGCAAGTAAGTACATGAACAATCCTGTAGAAATTTCTTCAGGAGACAGAAATGCATCAACCAATCAGGTGGAGCACCATTACTACTACATTCGTGAACGTGACAGGTATTTAGCCTTAAAGCGTATTGTAGATTATTACCCGGGCATTTATGGTATTGTTTTTTGCAAAACAAAATTAGATACCCAGCGTGTGGCTGATAAACTGATGGAAGATGGGTATGATGCAGAACCATTGCACGGTGATTTAAGCCAGCAACAGCGTGATAGAGTGATGGATAAATTTCGCCACAAAAATGTAAGCCTATTGGTAGCAACGGATGTAGCTGCCCGTGGTATTGATGTGGATAGCCTTACTCACGTTATCAATTATAATTTACCTGATGAATCAGAAACCTATACTCACCGAAGCGGAAGAACAGGCCGTGCAGGAAAAACAGGTATTTCATTGGTATTGGTAAATACAAAAGAACGATCAAAAATCCGTCAGATTGAAAACGTTATCAAAAAGAAGTTTGAGAAAAAACTAATTCCAGAAGGTTCTGAAATTTGTCGTGTTCAGTTGTTTAATTTAATTGATAAAATTGAAAAAACAGAGGCGATGGATAACGATATCGAACCATTCTTGCCTGAAATTTTTGCCCGTTTCGAAAACTTTAGCCGTGAGGATTTAATTCGTAAAATAGTGGCTGAAGAATTCCACAGATTCTTGATTTATTACCAAAACTCAGCCAGTTTAAACGTGCCGGAAGGTAGCGATAGAGATTCGGGTCGTGATAGCGACAGAGTTGGAGACAGAAGAGACAGAGGTAGCCGTGGCCGTGATGGTGATAGAGGTGGTGATAGAGGTGGAAGAAATGATCGCGGAGGAGATAGAGTTGGGGATCGTGGTCCACGTTCGGGCGGATACAAAGGTGGAAACGATGGTGATAATTTTGCGCGATTATTTATTAATTGTGGTAAAATGGATGAACTGAATCCACAACGCCTTATGGGTATTGTAAACGATGCCGGAAATGGCCAACGGGTTCAGTTTGGAAGAATTGAAATTTTAGATAAGTTTAGCTTTTTTGAAATAGAAAAATCAGCTGAACGCAATGTGTTGGATAGCTTAAATAAATTTGAGTGGAAAAACCGCCGAATTAAAGCCGAACCTTCTGAAAAGAGAGGAAGAAGGTAGAAGAGAAAAGTAGAACTCCTTAACTCCGTGCCTCCGTGCGAAACAAAAAAATATCGCATAGAGGCGCGAAGGACACGGAGAAAAATATAACAAAAGGTCGGTTTTATAGCCGGCCTTTTTATTTTTCCAATACTTCCATTAATACCATGAAACCAATGGTTGAGTATGGTTTTCATAAATTTTCTTATTTGTATAACCCTGCCCTCATTGCTTTTTGATTACATGTTTTAATATACCTATACCAAAATATGACAATAATTACCTTGCTTATACAAAAAGATTGGCTAACATTTGAATAAATATTCGTAATTCTATAACTTAAAATTCTATCTAACATATTGATTAACTAAACAC
>CAMDGU010000095.1 GCA_945897885.1 Chitinophaga pinensis | reverse complement strand
TGGTGAGACTCGGGAGGGAATAAAAGAATTTACATTTGCAGAGCCCAAAATAGGGTTATTGCCAGATAAATATAATTTTAGTCCACTTTATGCTGACGATTTACAATAAACTGTTTTCATTGTAATTGTATTTACCCCTTGATAGACCTATAAATTAAGTGAGTCAAAGGTTACAAAAAAAATCCCGCATTTCTGCAGGACTTTTTTTTGATTACTAAGAAGCATTGTTACAAAGCTTAATTATGAAACTTTAATTTGTTTTGCAGGTTTGCTGGCAGCTATTTCCTTTTTGGGAATAGCAAGATGCAGAACACCATTCTCATATTTCGCATCAATCTTATCAGGCAAACAATTGTCGGGTAACCGAAGCGAACGGCTAAATCTATTGTAAGAATACTCGCGGCGGGTGTAATTTTCTTTTTCTTCTTTAGTTTCCTCTTTTTTCTCGGCACTTATGGTAAGAATACCATGGTCCACTTCTACCTTAAAATCTTTCTTTTCTAAGCCAGGTGCGGCCATTTCTATTTTAAAATCTTTGGTGTTTTCCAAAACATTTACAGAAGGAACTCTGCCTGAAAGATTTAAATCAAAAAACTCGCCGTCCATATCCCAAATACTTGGCGAAAAAAAACTACTTGTGTCTAACAATTCGCTGGCTAATGAAGGCAACAAACTTCTTTTTGCTAATGCTGATAGTGCTGTCATTTTATTACAAATTAATTGGGTGAAACATAAATTAATTAACGGCACAAAGTTATATAGCCTATATATCTCAATGCTATGATTTACAGCACACAACCAGGTGATTGACATCAAATTTTAAATGGGCTTTTGATATAAATCATAGCTATTAATGACTGCTATCATTTTATACCGTTCAGCAAAGTATAACCTTTGAAGTGAAAATTTAATAACCAAAATCATGGAAGCAACTAAAGCCAAAGGTATTGACAAAATAATTGACGGATTAAAAAAAGCCGCCGTTGAACTTGAAGAGTTTCAATTGCAATTGGCGTTGGGAAAAGCCGACACAAAGGATGTTTATGAAAAAGTAAAAAAAGACTTTGACGGCTATGTGCATGATGCCAAACGTTATCTAAAAACGATGACAGGTGTAGCCAAAGAAAAAACCGATGCGTTTCAAACGGCTTTTGAATCGCTGCAGGTGCAATTAGCTTTGGGCAAGGCTGAAACTAAGGAAATATTTGAGGAGCAAATGAAAAAAATTACCCAAACCATCAGTATTATCGAAAATTTGATTAAAAAGAACGAAACGGCCGATGAATACTACACAAAACTTCAGGTAGAACTGGAAAAATTTAAAATAAAACTTGAAATATTAAAGCTCAGGTACAAACTAAATACAATGGATGCAGCCAGCGAGTTTGAGCTTAAAAAAGCAGAGTTTATCAATAAACTTTCCGACATTAAAGAAAGGTTTAACAAAAAAGAAAAAGAAGCCGAACACAAATGGGAGTATTTTAAAAATGAAATTACCGAAGCCTATTCAGCAATGAAAAAGGTCTTTGTAAAATAGATTTTTGTAAATATTAGTTATCAGCTTAACTAATATAAACGTTTGAAAACGTTTGTATTGGTTTAATCAATTTTTAGCTTCTAATAACTCAGTTTGCAAACTTATAAGCCTTGAAATAGAATGGAATCCGTATTTAACTCTATTAAGGTCGCTAAGAACCGCCATATTTGGTTTTGTATTGTAATTTCGGCTATGATTATAATATCCACTAGATTGAAGTACCAAAGTACCAGTAATATTTGATGGAACGGAATATTTTAAATTAACATAAGTACCGCTGTCCTTATTGGTTACGTAATTTTTATCAGTTTTAATAATCATTTTGGATACATCATTACCATTCTGATTTATTGCAGATAGGAGTGGTAATTGAATCGTTTTAAGTTCTGAAGTCCAATCAGAAGTTAAGAATACCTGATCTAAAGTCCAAAACTTGTGAGCTGACTCAAGTTTAATAGATACGTTCCCTTTAAATCCTTTGAGATTCATAGGCAAAGTTGACATCCTATCGGCCACAGTACCAATATTTGCATAGCTTCCAATATATTTCCAAGTGTTATGTATTTTCAAATAAACATTCATTGAGATGCCTTGCTCAATTGATTTATCAGCATATTTTTTAGCATTGCCTTTATTTTTATGGTTGGTATATTTTGAAAAAGATTTTCCAAACTGTTGAAAAAAGTATTCAGCTGTTTGCTCCAGCCATTTTGATTGACTACCCGAAATTACAAGTTGTGCATTATCGCCTAGTGAAGATGCATTAAATGTTAGTTCAATACTATTTAACGTATCTGCATCTCCAGGTTCATCAAAATCATATCTTAATTCATCCTTTTTTGAAATTTTTTCAAGCAGATTAACACCTCCTTTTGAAATTGCTTTAAAAGGTGTTATACCTTTATTAAAAGCAATTAATTTAGAGTTTTGATCCATACCCAAAAAATACTTATTGTGTCTTACTTCAATTAAATTAACGTTATCAATATGCTGAACTTCCTGCAGATTATTAAAAACTTTAAATTCTACTAATTCTCCTTCATTCGCTTTAATACCATCTAGTATCAAATAATCATTTCGTTCCAGCATTTTATACATAGCTCCAGGAAACAAAGACCCTTGAAAACTTGTTGTTCCATTTGGCCCAATACTTTCAACATGAGGACAATTACAGGCAATTAACAGAAAACCAAAAAATCCCCCGACAACAGTAGCTCCTCCTAAGCAAGCGCTGGAAAAAAAAGAGGCACCCGGAGCATTTTCATGCACTTTGGCCATGGTAATATCGCTTAAAGGAAATTTAATACGTGTTCCAGATTCAATATTCTTATTAGTATAAAGATGGAGAGACTTAAGTGGTTGGCCTCCATTTTTATTCATAAACATTGTTTTGTTAGAATTATGACATAAATATTCTGATCGGATTAATGTTCCGAAAATGGAGTCATTTTTAACCATAAAATTTCTTATAATAAATACCTCGTTGGTTTCAATTTTTTCAAGGGTAACATTTGGTTTATAAATCGCATAGGTTGATAACTTAGATTCGGAAACGGGAGATAATGGCACATTTTTATAATAGGTACATCCATAGATACAAATAGAACAGGGAAGTAAGAACAATGTGAGTTTTAAGTTTTTATTCATTTTAGTTTCTAATTTAATTTTAGTCAAATTTATCAATAAATTTTGTTCGCTTAATAAATTAAACTTTCATTCAGCGACTTGGGCAAACATAGGATAAAAGAATTTAAACTCTACTTGCAATGATTTAATTTTTTTTATTGTCGGTTAGTTACTTTCTTTACGGCTGATTAAAATGCAGTAATATTCAACTCAATAAACCTTAATTTTAAATTGCAAACACAACTAAATTACCCAAGAATAATTACCGGATTAGAAAAGCGGTGGACTATACTTCAGATGTGGTTTACAGTTTCCTTTTTTATTATATGCAAGTATAAAAGCCCATTAAAGTTTGTTAAAATTATTAAGAAAGTAATTAACCTGAGAAACCGCTATACTGTTGGCAATACCTATAACAAATTAGCTTATGTAGATGGGAGGGTGTTTTTTAATTTTAACAATAATGGTTGGCCATCAAAATATTTTAACAGAATAATAGATATTGAAGCACGAGACGCCGTTTATCAAGACGTTACAAATATTGAGAATCTAAGAATGGTTCTTATTGCCTTTACAAAAAAATGCCCTTTAAATTGCGAGCATTGTTATGAAGGTGCTGAGTTAAACAAGAAGGATACTCTTACATTGGATGACCACAAAAAAATTCTAAAAAAAATACAAGCTGCAGGAATTTCCACAATCCACTTTGGCGGTGGCGACCCAATGGCAAAAGTAAATGACCTTATAGAATTATTGGAATCGGCTGAAAAAACTGCTGACTTTTGGATTTTCACATCCGGATTTAATCTTACTGAAGCCAATGCTATGAAACTTAAAAAAGCTGGTTTAACTGGAGTGTCGATTAGTTTAGATCATCATGATCCTGAATTTCATAATAGATTTAGAAGAAATAAAGATGCCTATAAATGGGTAGAAGATGCCGCCACAAATGCACTCAAAGCCAATTTAGTTATCACTTTATCGGTTTGTGCCACACGTGAATTTTGCACGGAAGAAAATTTATATAATTATCTTGAACTTTCAAAAAAGCTCGGGGCTTCATTTGTTCAAATTTTGGAACCTAGGGCCGTTGGTAATTATGAAGGTATGGATGTTTTGCTGAGTAGTGAACAAGAACAAATAATTGAGCATTTTTTTGTAAAGTCAAATGAGGATGAAAAATACAAATCCTATCCAATTGTGCTTTACCCAGGCTATCATCAGCGTAAAAGCGGATGTCCGGGCGCTGGTTCAAAATACATTTATATAGATACCGATGGGTATATGAGTTCGTGCCCATTTTGCAGAAATAAAAAAACACATATTCTGGATGATACACATGAAGCATCCCTTCAAGAAATGAAATCAGAAGGATGTGGCAAATTTGAACTACTTAATTAATATTTTGGAGGGATCATTCATTCCAGCCTTGCCATTCATCATGATCGCCTTTTTTAAGGTCGCGAAGCATATTAAATGCCATAATAGCTGCTATTATAAATCCTGTTATTCCAAAAGCAGATGTTTTGCCCCAAAATGGAGGAACTTTTGATATTATCATTAAGGTAGAACCTACGATTAAGGCGGCTATTATTAGTGCCATTATAATTTGTTTGGTTATGCGGTTAAAGGTATGTACCAATGGGTCTACCCCCTTGTGTCTCAAATCTACCTTTACCTCACCATCATTAATTCTTCGGATGGCATTTTTTAAATCCCTTGGAAATTCTTCCATATACATCCCCATTTCATAAATGGAATTGAGAATTCGTTTGGTAAACAAAACCGGGTCATACTGTCTCGCAATTGACCTTATCAGGTATGGGCGAACCAATTTTCCTAAATCCAATTCGGGGTCAAGTTGCATTATTACACCTTCAATGATTACCATCGAACGGGCTAAAAGGAAAAAATGTGTAGGAACTTTAATACCATGCAGCACAATAATATCTTTCAACTCTAAAAGAATGGTACTCATTTCGTTTTGATGAATACTTTTAACCGAAAAATTTTGAACAAACTCATTTAAGTCGGTTTCCAGCTGCCTGAAGTTTTTAATTACAGGATTATCCGATAGCTGCTGAATGGCACGTATTATTTTCCTTACATCCTTTGAATTTACCGCTATAAAAATATTACCCAACTGCTGAATATCCTTTTTCATGATACTGCCCATCATGCCATAATCCAAGTAGCAAATGACATTATTGGGCATAATAATTAGATTTCCGGGATGCGGATCGGCATGAAAAAAGCCGTAATTAAAAATTTGCTTTATGTAAGATATAGCAAATCGTCTGGCCAGCAGTTTTCTATCAAAGCCTTGGTTATCCAGTTTTTCATTATCCGATATTTTTATACCTTCAATGTATTCAAGAGCCAATATTTTGGAGGTTGTATATTCCTTATATATAATAGGCGAATGGATATAACCCTTATCACTTTCATCTTCCAAAAAATTGGTGTGAAACCGCTGCACATTTATTGATTCGTGAATAAAATCAAGTTCCTTAGTGATACTTTCTTCAAAATTTCGAACCAAACCTACCGGGTCAAAACTTTTTAA
>CAMDGU010000094.1 GCA_945897885.1 Chitinophaga pinensis | reverse complement strand
GTAATTTTATCAGTAAATAATGCTTGTAACTCAGGTTTTAATTTTGCTTTTACGCGTGGAATAACAATATTTATAACATCAGCTTTTATTTTGGCAAGCATTTTTTGCTCATCATCAAAATCATCGTGTTGGGTTGATACCACAATTGTATCGATTCGTTGAGGCACATTTTCGTCCGAGTATTCAATAGTAACTTGTGATTTGGCATCCGGGCGTAAATAGGGAATTAAACTCTGTTCATTGTTGCGAATAAAAGATAATTCCTGTAAAACTTTATGCGCCAAATCTAAAGCCAACGGCATGTAATTGTCGGTTTCCTTTGTGGCATAACCAAACATCATTCCCTGGTCGCCGGCACCTTGTGCATTTGCTTTTGATTCAAAATCCTGATTAGCGGCAACTCTATCAACTCCTTGATTAATGTCAGCAGACTGATCATGAATGGCAGAAATTACACCGCATGAATTGGCTTCAAACATATATTCGGATTTGGTATAACCTATTTTGTGAACCACCTCTCTGGCTATTTTTTGAACATCCAAATAGGTATTGGTTTTTACTTCCCCGGCTAAAACTACTAATCCCGTGGTAACAAGAGTTTCGCAAGCTACTTTGGATTCAGGATCCCAAGCCAAAAAATTATCAATTAAAGCGTCAGAAATTTGGTCGGCTACTTTATCAGGATGGCCTTCGGAAACAGATTCAGATGTAAATAAATATGACATGTTTTTTATAAAGAGTGCAAAATTAAGATATTAGATTGATAGATATGTGATAAGATTACAGATTGACAGACAGAAGATATTAGACCCTAAAAAAGAAGTGAAGAAATAAAAAATTATGTACTCAAAATCTTCTTCTATATCAAATTTTATGAGTTAATCTGAAATACTTTTATCAATTCCTGCCTGTTTAAGTATTCCAAGAAAAGTAGGTGTCTTTATATCTTTTACACCATGAAATGGCACTATAACTGTTTTGTTTGTAGCCGGATTATAATATAATTGATGAGAACCTTTGGCTCGCTTAAAAATAAAGCCATGTTGCTCCAATAATTTTATTAAATGTTTAGGGGATAAATTCATGCAGGTTCAAGATTTAAGGAATACTCCAATGTATTACTGTCATCTGGAATAATTTCGCCCCTATCTTGTAATTCTTCAATATAAAGTTCAATAGCTTCTTTTGCCATTGCTAATGCTTCATCTACATTTTCACCATATGTGAGGCAGCCTGGTAAACTAGGTACGTTAACAGCATAACCCCCTTCCGGCAATTTATTTAAATGAATTTTGTAGGTGTACATACCGCAAAGTTAATTATTTGATGAATTGAAAGCAATATTAAATCCTTTTGAAGGATTGGTTGAAGACTACCCTTCCTTAATCTTCTTTTCAATCAAACTGGTAGAATACCCGGGCAAAAAATCTAGGGTTAATACTTTGCCGCCATTGCCTGTAACTATATCGTATCCTACAATTTCTTCGGGTTTATAATCGGCTCCTTTTACCAAAATATCGGGAACCAAGGTTTTTATTAAATTATAAGGGGTGTCTTCGCTAAAAAGAATTACAGCATCTACGCAACCCATGGAGGCCATTATTTCAGACCGTGAAATTTCATCCTGAATAGGGCGGGTAGGGCTTTTGATAGTGGAAACAGATTTGTCTGAATTTACAGCAACGATTAATTTGGTACCTAAAGCTGCGGCTTTGTTTAAATAATCCACATGACCGCGGTGCAATATATCAAAACACCCGTTGGTAAAAACAACCGTTTCACCTGCTTCTTTCCATGTTTTTCTTAACACAGATAAGGCTTCAAGTGTTACTATTTTTGATTTATAAAACGTCATCAGCCGTAATGCGTTTGCGAAGCTTATTGCTTATTAAAACCATACTTATTAAGCCCACTACAAAAATCATAATCATTTGCGAAGCGTGACTAATAGTGGCATAGGTTATGCCTTCTTTTTCGGTTATACCAAATAACACCAATCCTAAACCTACCAAATTATGATACACCCCAATACCTCCCGGAACCGGAAGAATAATGGCTACCGTTCCTAAAAACAAAACGATTAAACCTGCCTGATATCCTAAATGTGCTGTGGGCTGATAAGAGAAAAAAGTAAAATAGGCCATAGCAAAATACATGCTCCAGATAAAAATGGAATGGGCGATGAAAAGGAAAGGTTTCTCCAACTTCAGAACGCTTTTAATCCCATCCATAAATCCTAAAGCGATGTTGGCGGCTTTTTTATAAAGGGTGAGGTTTTTAATCTTGTTGCGCAAAATATAAATTCCCAATCCACCCACAACCAAACCTCCCAGAATAATATATTTAAAGTAAGAGCCATTTTCTGAACCGCTTCCCAGCATGGGGTAAATGGTATCGTTTAAAAAACCATTTAATAAATCAAATTGTGAAACGAAAATAAACAGGGTAACAATCATGGTAATGATTAAATCAATCACCCGTTCTATAAATACAGTTCCAAATAATTTTTCTACCGGTATTTTATCGGTTTTGGCCAAGGCTGCGCAACGGGTTACTTCACCCAGGCGAGGAACCAAATTGTTTGAAAAATAACCAATCATTACGGCATAAAAGGCATTCCAGTTATTGGCTTTGTAGCCCAATGGTTTTAATAATAAATTCCAACGCAAGGCCCGGCTGGCATGAGCCAGTACACCGCAAAGCATGGCAATAAATATCCAAAAATAATTGGCATGTTTTATTTCCTCAAACATTTGTTTGAGGTCCATGTTTTTGAATGCCCAACCCAAAAGAGCCAATCCTAATCCAAGGAAAAGCACAAATTTTATAACATTTTTCAGGTTGAACTCCATATACTAAAGCAAAGAATTATCAGGGCTTACAAAAGCCAAGGCAGGTTTAAAGGTTTTGGCTTCTTCAAAATCCATGTGGGCAAAGGAAATAACGATTATAATATCGCCAACCTGTGCTTTGCGGGCTGCAGCTCCATTAAGGCAAACTGTTTTGCTGCCGCGTTTTCCTTTTATGATATAGGTTTCTAAGCGTTCGCCATTGTTATTATTTACCACCAGCACTTTTTCACCTTCAATCATATTGGCGGCATCCATCAGGTCTTCATCCAGTGTTAAACTTCCCACATAATGCAATTCGGTTTGGGTAACCTTAACATTATGAAGCTTTGATTTTAATATTTCTATTTGCATAGTTTAAGGCTGCAAAAGTAATTCAAAGCCCTGTAACCCCCAAAGAAGGAATTTATAGATACTACTTCACAATACTCACCTTTTGATTATAGAACGCTCCGCCATTTTTTACCCTCACCCAATACATTCCATCGGCTATATCCAGGTCTAAATTATTCACTTTTTCAACCCTTTCAACGTTGGCTACATGTTTTCCCATCATATCCAAAACCTCAATGGATACGTCATTTGCAGGATTCTCTATTTCAATGGTAAAGTTGCCGGAGTTGGGATTTGGGTAAATTTTAAAACCACTTTTTTGCAATAGGCTTATTTTGGTAGTAGCACTATCCGCCTTTTGGCAGCCCGGCTCCAAGCACCCAAAGCTATCTACCTTAATAATAGTAGCCAACTGGCAGCCATTTTTAAAAATATTTCCTTTATCACTTATGTATTCGCCTGTTAAAACATAGCCTCCATCTGATGTTGCCGATACATCATAAGGCTTAAACTCTTGCCTTGCTGTATTATTTGGGTATAATTCATATTCTCTGTACCATATCGGGTTGCCATCAAAATCGGTTTTTAATAAATAACTATGATTGTAGTAATAGGAGTAATTTCCAGTCCAAATAACGCCATTCCTAGTTATTATTGCTTTATTATGTTCCAAACTTTGTGTTGTATCCTTTATTCTACCACTAAGATAATTTTTTATATTCTTCCGCCAAAGCACTTTGCCTGAACTATCAATTTCCGCAAACCAAACAGTATTTCTACGATTAAGTTGTGGCTGTTGGCTACCAATCATATTTTTATAAGGTCTATACCAATAATCACACCAACTTACTAATAGGTTTCCGTTAGGTTTTTGTACCATTTGCATACCTTCAGTATTTATACTATCTCTGTTATTAGGGTAGCCTTGCCATAATTGATTTCCATTTGTATCCATTTTGATTATATAATCTGCCCACATTCTGGGGGCACCGGCATAGTCCCACATCTGCCGTTTTATAAAGAAAAATGACTTATCTGATTTGGTATTTTTTATGTGACAAGTAGTTTCATACTTATAGGATGATGAATTATTGATTTCATTAATCTTCACTCGTATACCATTCCTTTCTCTATAAATAACTGTATTTACTTCTGTTTCTAGTGGTTTTGTATATAGTACATAAGGAATAAAAAGAATATTACACGAAGGATTGTAAACCAAGTTATTGATATAGGTATTGAAAGTATCTATTGTATACTCTTTCAATTCATAGTTATTAGTATGAAATTTATCTAAAGTAAATAAAAAAGCCCTTTCCTTTTTATCTCCATAACTTAAAGCCAAAAAAAATGAAGGCCGTTCACCTATTAATACTGACGAAGCATATTTATATGAAATTGTAGTAGAGCGGGAAGAATCCTTTTCCAAACTATCTAAACTAATTTTATAATAATCTATACTATCTCCCTTAATACTATTCCATGTTAAAAAAGTACCAAGCTTGTGACCAAATTTATCATCCCAACTATTCATCCCACAGGTTAATAGCGTATCGTTTATGACTATAGTACTTTTAGCTCTCCACCCCGGCAAGTGCTTGAACCAAGCATTCTGCCCATAAGATGTAGCAAAAGAAAATAACCAAACCCACAATAAAATAGCCCTCATGTTTTAATAATTAATTATTTTGTAAGTAATACCTTATGGGTTTCGATGCTTCTCAGCCCTGATTCGTGTCCCCACGAATCGGAATAGTTATTTTCAAAATACATCCTAGAAATTCTTTTAAGAATCAAATGTAGTTTTTAAAGGTGAAAAAATGATAAAGAATAATTTTGGGCTTAAAGTTCTGATTCTTGAGGACATGAATCGGTGCGGGAGAATGGAGTTTTATAAAGTCATTTGATACGAATTTTTTAAACCTTAACTTTGCAGCCTACAAACGGCTTCGTAGTTTAATGGATAGAACTTGAGTTTCCGGTACTCACGGTGGGGGTTCGATTCCCTCCGAAGCCGCTTCTTTTCCCTCAGTATCTTTGGCACAATCACTCGCACCTGCATCATTTTTATCAGCTTCAACAGGAGGAGTGGTATTGGATGTAAGGTCGCCCAAGGAATTTGAAAACGGACACATACCCGAGGCCATTTCTTTCCCCTTATTTACCAATGAAGAACGAGCCATTGTAGGCACGCTTTACAAGCAAAAAGGCAAAACCGAAGCATTGCTAAAAGGGCTGGAAATTGTGGGTCCAAAATTAAAAGACTTTGCCGAAAAAGCTTTAAAATTAAGTAACGGAAACCCCTTGTATATCCACTGCTGGCGGGGTGGTATGCGAAGCGGAAGCATGGCCATTTTATTGCAAACTGCCGGTATTGATTGTGTGGTTTTAAAAGGAGGTTATAAGGCTTACAGAAACCATATTCTTTCCGAATTTAAAAAGCCATGGAATTTTAAAGTAATAGGCGGAAAAACAGGCAGCGGAAAAACACAGGTATTGGCTGAATTGGCCAAGCTAAATGAACAAGTTATAGACCTTGAAGCTCTTGCACATCACAAAGGTTCAGCCTTCGGGCGCATTGGCGAATTGCCGCAACCCACTACCGAACAATTTGG
>CAMDGU010000093.1 GCA_945897885.1 Chitinophaga pinensis | reverse complement strand
TACCAACCTACCAACCTACCAACCTACCAACCTACCAACCTACCAACCTACCAACCTACCAACCTACCAACCTACCAACCTACCAACCTACCAACCTACCAACCTACCAACCCCCAAACCCCCAAACCCTCAACCATGCATATCACTTTCGTAATACCCGTATTTAAAGACTGGGAAAGTCTGGCGCTACTGATAGATAATATTGAGTCTATAAAATTTAAAGAAGAAAATATAGTCTCCAAAAATTACGTGATTGTTGATGATTTTAGTCTTTTGGGAAACCATGCATCCTTTTTGGGCCATCGAAAAGAAAAAATTACCATCATCGAATTAATCAATAATTTGGGTCATCAAAAAGCCATTACTGTAGGTTTGTGTTACGCCAAGGATAACTGTATCGATTCGGATTATGTGGTGGTGATGGATTCGGATGGGGAAGACAATCCCGCGGATATTCCAAGGATGATTGAAGCAGCCTTAGAGCTAAAGAGCAACATATTATTTGCTTCAAGAGCCAATAGACAAGAAGGGTTTAAATTTCAGTTATTTTATAAATTTTATAAATTTTTATACCGAATGTTGACCGGTTTTCATATCAGTTTTGGAAACTTTAGTGTCATTACCCATGCGCTTTTAACGCGCATTGTATTTATGCCCGACATCTGGTTACACTATAGCGCCGGTATTATCAATGCCAAAATACCTATTGAAACACTTCCGGTTAACCGGGGAAAAAGATACACAGGGCAATCAAAAATGAATTTTGTGGGATTAATTAACCATGGGCTGAGTTCAATTGCCGTTTTTAGTGAATTGGTGGCAATCCGTATTGGTATTTTTTCAGTGTTAAGTGTAGTTACCATCGGATTAATTGGCATCCTCATTCTTTCTATAAAAAAACTCACTGCTGTAGCCATACCAGGCTGGACCTCAACCGTTGGTTTAACACTATTTATTATTTTAATACAATTGGTATCCATTGGATTGCTCTTATCGTTTATAACCCTTTCATCCAAAACAATGAAAAAGGTAATACCCTATCATATTTACAAGGATTTTATCTTTAAAATACACACCCATGCAAAATAAAGAAACAGACCAAACACCCTGGGTTTCTATTGTCATTCCTCTTTTTAATGAAGCAGATGTCTTTCCACAACTTGTTCAGCGATTAACTGATATTTTGAACAAAAGCCCATTTATTATGGAGGTAGTAATGATTGACGATGGTAGTAATGACGGAACAGATAGAATACTGGCAGAGCTGGCAATGGGAGACGAACGGTTTAAGGCCCTGTTTCTTTCCAGAAATTTCGGACACCAGATTGCCGTTTCTGCAGGGATGGCTCATATTAATGCCAGCAAAGCATGTATGATTATTGATGGTGACCTTCAGGACCCTCCGGAACTGGTATTCAAAATGTTCGAAATATTAACCGGTGAAGTAGAATACGATGTCGTTTATGCTGTAAGAAAAAACAGGAAAGAAAACAGGATAAAAGTTGGAATGTATTTTGCCTTTTACCGTATTCTTAACTATTTTAGTGATATTTATATTCCCTATGATAGTGGAGACTTTGCTTTAATAAGCCGAAAAGTAGTGGATATAATAAATTTAATGCCGGAAAGAAGTCGTTTTTTAAGAGGCTTGCGCTCCTGGGTTGGTTTTAAACAAAAGGAATTTGTATATGACCGACAGGAGC
Organism: Chitinophaga pinensis; assembly: GCA_945897885.1. Classification (GTDB taxonomy): domain Bacteria; phylum Bacteroidota; class Bacteroidia; order NS11-12g; family UBA9320; genus JABWCE01. The sequence continues at coordinate 4,194 of CAMDGU010000093.1, read as the reverse complement.
GATATGCAGGAAAATCTAAATATTCGTTTAAAATGTTATTAAAATTAGCATTTGATGGAATTTATAATTTTTCAGACAAGCCTTTGCGAATGATAACAAAACTTGGGCTGGGCACCATAATGCTAGGTTTATTTTATTTTGCTTTTATCCTCTTAAAGCGGAAATTGGGATACGAAGTTATTGATGGCTTTCCAAGCTTAATCATGCTAATCCTTTTTTTCTCCGGTGTTCAATTACTCTCCATAGGAATTATAGCAGAATACATTTCCCGGATCTATTTGGAATCCAAAGGCAGACCCTTGTATGTTATTCAAAGGGTTATAGAAAAAAAGCAAATTGTATCTTAGTATGTTCTTCTCATTTATTCGATACATCTCTCCGGCATGGTATTTTATTTTATATCCTAAGGATGCAAAAACACCTTACGTTATAGACTTCGAGACCCTAACAGATGAAGAGAAGAAAATCATTGTATTTGATAAAAATTACAGCAACAACAGTATATCAAAGCTGGATGCCGGCTATCAGGCTCTTCAAAAAGGAATCATAAAAATTGATAAAAAATATGTTTTAGCATCCTCCGATGTATTGCCCTCCTTGATCGATGAATATTATTTTATTCGCAAGTATTACAAATCCTTTTGGGCCATTTATATTCTGATAATTCGAATGGCGACGTTTCATAATCCCATAAAAGAATTAGCGGCATTTATTAAAACACGAAACACCAAAAAAGTTAATGTATACCAAACCACCTATCACTACCCGGCATATGAAAAGTTTAATAGCCCATTGCTTGCAGCCAATCCCTTTATCACAATTATTATCCCAACACTCAACAGATATACCTATCTAAAAGACGTGTTAATGGATTTAGCCGCTCAGGATTACAAGCACTTCGAAGTTATCATCATCGATCAGTCAGACCCATTTGACGAAAGCCTTTACCTCAACCTCAACCTCAACCTTAACCTTAACCTTAACCTCAACCTTAACCTCAACCTCCAAATCATCCGACAAAAAGAGAAAGCACTCTGGCTGGCCAGAAATACAGGTATTAAAATGGCCAAAGGCGATTATTTACTTTTTTACGATGATGATTCCAGAGTTGATTCCGATTGGATTACGCAGCATATTAAAGCCCTTGACTTTTTTAATGTAGATATTTCATCCGGAGTATCTCTCTCCGTTGTGGGAGCCAAAGTACCGGAAAATTACAGTTTTTTTAGATGGAGTGACCAAATTGACACCGGTAATTTTTTGATAAAGAAAGAAGTGTTTAAGACCACCGGATTGTTCGACCGTCAATTTGAAGGGCAACGAATGGGCGATGCAGAGTTTGGAATGCGATGCTACCTCAATGGATTTACCAATGTGTCCAACCCTTTAGCTAAACGAGTGCATTTAAAAGTAAGTGAAGGGGGACTGAGACAAATGGGAAGCTGGGATGCCTTTAGGCCCAAAAAGATACTAAGCCCCCGCCCCATACCCAGTGTAAATTACTACGTACGTAAATACTTCGGAACCGAAAACGCGATTTTAAATTTACTAATTAGTGTCCCCTCATCCATTATGCCGTATCGTTTTAAACGCAATAGAAAGCTAATGCTTTTAGGAAGTCTTATTTTCTTATTACTCTCTCCTATGTTTATTTTCCCTTTGATAAAATCTTGGAAAAAATCAACATTAATGCTTAACAAGATTACAGAAATTAATTTTATATAAATTTTTAAGATGATAGAAATTAAAAATTACGGACCTGAATTCGAAAAAAGCCACACAGAGTTTGCAAAAAAATATTGGAAAACTTATAGAAGGGGGGTGCCTGAATACATTTATTGGAAATTTAGGAATAAGGATCGGAAAAAGACAACTACATTCCTTCTGGCATTAGATGGCGAAAAAGTTATTGGTCAACTTGGGTTAATTGATTGCAAAATAAATGTATTTGGAAAAATACTTGATTCTCAATGGTCATGCTCGGCAATGGTAGATGAAGCTTACCGTGGAAAAAGGGTTGCCGAATACTTGTATGATAAAGCGCATGAATTAAAAATAATTACTCTTGGAAGTGACCCAAGTATTCCACTTACTAAATCGATGAAAAAATATAATTATCAATTTATGAATGGACCTTGGAAATTTTTTTTTCCATTTAATTTAGGCGAAATATTTAGACTAAAAGGATACGACTATAAATTTCTTCACCAAATCCCAAATCCATTTTTATTGCTATTTTCAATAATTAACCTATTCAGAAAAAATACATTTAAGGAAATTGGAAAGGATGACTATTTAGAATTTGAAAAAAATAAAGACGGTAAGAATTCTATTTACTCTGTATATGACAAAGAATTTATTGATTGGAGATTTAATGAATTTAAGGATTACTATCCAGGGGTAAAAACCTTTGGAAATACTGATGGATGTTGCTTTTCTGGATATTTTAAAAATAAAGGATTTTATATTACCGATTATTACATAAACAAGAATGTGGACTTTTTTTCTATTGTATCTGCTGTTGGATCCTTGTACAAATCCCAAAATATTTCAATGATTCGATTTATGTCATCCTCTTGGCAATTAAACAGATTGCTTCAATTTTCAGGATTTATAAAATTTAGAACACGAACCGTAATTGCTTATAACACCAAAGATTCAAATTTGCTTGAGTTGTTTAAAAATAAAGAGTTTTACTACACCTATTTAGATTCTGATGAACAAATTTAACAGCTCAAAAAAAATCATAATTATTTGGGATTTTGATGGTGCCATAGGACAAATAAATTCAACTTTACCTTATAATTTTAATTTTGAAAGCTTAGAAAAAGAAATTTCTAATGTTGAATACATTCTAGATAAATTAGATGAATACAATATTAAAACATGCTTTGCCATTACTGGATTTTCAGCAGAAAACGGTAAATTCCCCTACGTGTTTCCAGATTTAATAAAGAAAATTTCAGACAGAGGGCATGAAATAGCTTCTCATAGCTGGCGTCATGAATGGATTCCCCTGTTCACAAATGATCAAATTAATAAAAGTTTAAAAAGAAGTAAAATGAGCCTTGAAAAGGCGTTGAATTTTTCGAAAGAAGTTGTGGGATTTGTTCCTCCGCATAATAGACCAATGACATGGTTAATGAAGGGAGCAATCAGTTTGGGAGATCGCGGTATCTTTCCATTTTTTAAACTTGGAGATACGAGTCAGCTTATCAAATTACTTCTTATAAATAATTACAAATGGGTTAGAATATCGCACAATAATATTTTTCAAAAATTTAATTTTTTAAAGCGGAATATTACAGGCAAAATCTATAAGTATAAAAATATTTTCATTCTTGAAAATCACTACACAGGCTTTGATGATAGAGTAATAAAGCATATTTTAGAAACCAATCATTCAACCTATACCATAAGTGCACATCCACTAATGTTATCACTTGAAAATAAAATTGAATCGAAGATAAATTTTGAAAACTTTTTAAAAAAAATAACCGAATCAAATCAACAAATTGAATTCATTTTACCATCCAATCTTCTTCTTTAAGGTTCAAAATTAACTAAAGTGAAAAGCATCCTTTTAATTTCCTCTGAATACCCGCCCGGCCCCGGTGGTATTGGACGTCATGCGGCTGATTTAAGTTTGGCTTTAGCCAATAAGGGATATAGTGTGGATGTGATGGCTTCCTTGGATTATGAAAATAAACATCGAATAAACCAATATATAGAAACCTTACCACTGAAGATTGAAATCTTCCCTTTTAAACGGATGGGATGGTTTATCTATATCTACCGAGTTCGAGTGGTTTTAAAACAACTAAAAAAAAAATCGTATGAACGAATCATTGTAACAGGGATGTTTCCTTTATGGGTAGGGGCTATCGTTAAACTGATTTTTAATAATAAAGTACATGTAGATTCCTTTATTCATGGCAGCGAGGTTAATCCCGGTAATCCTATTCTGAGGTTGCTCACTCATGGGGCGCTAAAAAAGGCAGATCACATTTGGGCGGTTTCCGGTTTCACAGCTTCCTTACTTCCCATAGGTTTAATCAACAAAAATAAAATCACACGTTTACCCAATGGCATTCATAGCTCAGACTGGATTTGTTACAGCAATTCAAAACCCTTCTCTAACTGGAAAGGATATCCAAAATTACTCACCGTTGGGAATGTAACACCCCGAAAAGG
>CAMDGU010000092.1 GCA_945897885.1 Chitinophaga pinensis | reverse complement strand
GCGCTACCGTAATTTATCAAAACGGCATCCTGCAAGGGTTGGCGATATCTTACTCTGGCTTTTATGTGTAAAAGTGAATTTTCTGGAATAGCTTTATATGGTTCAATCCAGCTAATATCAGAAGTGTTCATTTTTAAACAGTTTCTGTACAGGCCTTTATGGTCATCTCCTTGTCCGGTATAAATAATATTATTGGTTGTATCCGTTTCTAAAACAAACAAAGGTTCAGGCTTTCCACCTACCTGCAAACCTTTCCTTTGGCCAATCGTAAAGTAATGGGCTCCACTATGTTTTCCAACCACTATCCCATCATTTTTTTGGTAATGAATAGGTTCAGACAAAACTTCTAAAGACTTTATAATAGAAGAATTTAAAGATGAATTATCACGTGTAATAAATTCAGAAACCAGCGATTTTGCTAACCTAATTTCCTCTTCACTCGGGTGAACAAAGTTTTGAGGTATTTCTACAATATCACCCTGTTTAGGTTTTAGTTGTTGTTGCAAAAAATCGGGTAAACTTATTTTTCCTACAAAACATAAACCCTGAGAATCTCTTTTTTCGGCGGTTATCAAATCAGCTTTTGCTGCCATTTCTCTTACTTCATGCTTTTGCATGTGACCAATAGGAAAAAGAGCTTTGGCCAATTGTTCCTGAGTTATCTGACATAGAAAATAACTTTGGTCCTTATTTTTATCTGCACCTGCGAGCAATTGGTATGACTTTCCGTTGGGTGTATCCATTTCGCCCTTTTGGCAATAATGACCGGTGGCAACAAAATCGGCCCCCAGTTTTTCTGCCGCTTTTAAAAAAACATCGAACTTAATTTCTCGATTGCATAACACATCCGGGTTAGGTGTTCGCCCTTGTTCGTATTCCGAAAACATGTAATCCACGATGCGTTCTTTATATTCTTTGCTCAGGTCAATCGTTTGAAATGGAATGCCTAGCTTTTCAGCCACCATCAGTGCGTCTTTGCTGTCTTCTTCCCATGGACATTCGTTATTAATTACAACGGTTTCATCATGCCAGTTTTTCATAAACATACCAATGACATCATATCCTTGTTCAATTAAGAGCAAGGCGGCAACCGATGAATCAACTCCTCCAGAAAGACCGACAACTACTCGTGGCATATTTTTGTAAATTTAATTTCAATAAATAATGTTCAGTCATTCCAAGGTAAGAGAAATCTCTGTATTAGTAGAGATACTTCTTTCGTCAGCATGACAAAAACAGAATTGAAATCTGTGCAAAGTTAGATAAAATTAAAGCCTTACTTTTGCACCCTATAAAAAATATACATAGATATGAGTCTTTTAGTTATTGGCAGTGTGGCGTTTGATGCCATTGAAACCCCTTTTGGAAAAACAGATAAAATAGTTGGTGGAGCGGCATCTTATATTTCTATTTCTTCCTCTTTTTTTTATAACAGTATTAATTTGGTGGCGGTAATTGGCGACGATTTTCCAAAGGATTTTATAATTAAACTAAACCAACGAGGTGTTGACACAAAAGGTTTACAAATTAAGGAAGGTGAGAAATCATTTTTTTGGAGTGGAAAATACCACAACGACATGAATAGCCGCGATACGCTTGTAACCGAACTTAATGTTTTGGGAACATTTGATCCTATTATTCCTGATAGTTACCAAAATTGCGAAATACTAATGCTTGGTAATTTATTGCCAAGTGTGCAGAGCACTGTAATAGAAAGACTTACTAGCAGACCAAAATTTATTGCCATGGATACCATGAATTTTTGGATGGATATAGCCATGGAGGATTTAAGGAAAACCATGACGATGGTTGATTTGTTAATTATAAACGATGAAGAGGCCCGACAATTGAGCGGAGAATATAGTTTATTAAAGGCTAGCCGCATTATACGAAACATGGGTCCAAAGTATTTGGTTATTAAAAAGGGAGAACACGGAGCCTTATTGTTTCATGGAAATGATTTGTTCTTTTGTCCTGCGTTGCCATTAGAAGAAGTTTTTGACCCAACCGGAGCAGGTGATACCTTTGCCGGCGGATTTATGGGTTATTTGGCCAAAAGTGGTGAAATATCATTTAGAAATATGAAGAAAGCGGTTGTATATGGCAGCGCCATGGCCTCGTTTTGTGTAGAGAAATTTGGAACAGAGCGCCTTTTGGAATTATCGGATGAAGATGTGGAAGAGCGTGTAAAGCTGTTTTTAACCTTATCCGATATGGGTTTCCATTAGCACTGGCTATTTTATTTTAAATTAAATCTCAGCAAAAGAGAGTTAAAAAAAAGTTAGTTTTATTGAACGATGTGAGGCAACATATTGAATAAAAAAAGAGTCTATCTATTGTAGAACCAGAACAAATTAATCTTGAATAAAAAAACCAGTTATATCGTTATGGCTGCGCTGATAATAGTTAGCTGCTCAGCTACATATTTTATCAATGAATATTATCATCATAAAATTAGTGAAACTATAGACGGAACAATTTCTTCAATTGAATCAAATTCCGGTTTAAGACATTACAAATTCGAAAGACTCAATGGGTATAAGTTAATAAAACCATTGGTTTTTGCCGAACCTATAGAGGAGTCGTCAAAATATTCAGATATTAAAATAAAGCTAACCAATTTTATTGAACAACTAAAAAGTCAACAAAAATTGATTTCAGCATCCGTTTATTTAAGAGATTTTGATCAAGGCGAATGGATGTGTATTAATGATACAGAAACATATTATCCGGGTTCTTTGATTAAAGTTCCCGGCTTATTAACCTATCTCAAGATGTCTGAAAAAAATCCAGACGTTCTTGAAAGAAATTTAGTTTTTAATTCTCCTCATAAAACCATCCCAAATCAAACATTTAACTCAAAACAAATTGAATCAGGAAAACCTTATTCAGTAAGGCAATTATTAAAGTATATGATTTCATATTCAGATAACAATGCAACCTATTTATTGAATAAGAATGTAGATCTTACAGCTTTTCACAAGTTATTTGAGGATTTAAATATTCCCACACTGTCAATTTTCAATTCAAAAATTACTGCAAAAAATTTCTCAGTTTTTTTTAAAGTTTTATTTAATGCGAGTTATCTTAACAGAGAAAACTCCGAATTTGCTGTAGAATTATTAAAGGAATGTGATTTTAAACTTGGAATGGTAAAAGGGCTTCCGGTAAACACGGTAGTTGCACATAAATTTGGTGAAATGGGTGATGAAACAACCCGGCAATTGCATGAATCAGGATTGATTTATATTAACAATACACCTTATTTACTTACCATCATGACCAAAGGATATGATGTAAAAGACTTACCTGAAATAATAGGAAATATATCAAAATTGGTTTATCAGGATTTTATAAATAAGGGAATAAATTAAAGTAGGGTTTATTAAAAATTAAAACATTTTTCCTTCTTTTTTAGCATAAAACTATGACTATAGGTTAATTGAACAAACGCAAAATTATCATTATTTTTAGGATTACCACGGCCTAAACCGGAGGGATTTAAATACGCTGACTCTCGTTTTAAATTACGGTCGGCAAGTATTGCTGACATTTCACCATTTTGTTCATATAATAAATTGTTATCATAATAACTGGTGCTTACATCATCAATATAATCGGTATATGTTTTTCTCATCGTAAGAATGAGACCAAGTTTAGATTCTTCGGTTATATTAAAGTAATAACAAATCCCTACGGGGATGTTAAAATTAAATCTACTGTATTTCTTTTTCCCGGGTAAAATTCCCTGACCTTCGGTTCCAAGAGGCTGTAAATTATACCATTTATTATTATATTCAGCCTGAGGATTAAAATTAAAAACACCTATCCCTACAAATGCCATCAAAAAATGGGGATTCTTGCCCGATTTATTAAGTGTAAAGGTATAATCAACCATCGTAGAAATTTCATTAATAGTTGACCGAAAACTTAAGTTTCGATTACGACGAGATTCGTTATTAGAATAAGAATCAGATCCTCTAACAATAGCTTGATTTAGGTTGATACGTAATGAAAAAGAGTTATTAAATTTTCTACTTACACCTATTCCCATTGAATATCCGGTAGCTCCCCAATTTAAATCAATCGGGGAATTCGACCCCTTCCTATCAGACCCTCCTAAATCACCTAAAAAATGCGAAGTTCCTGCATAAAAAATAAGTTGATATCGATTAAATCCATATCGAGTTTGAGAGTAAGAAATCTTAAAACTCAAAAAAGAAAGTATTAAAAATATAAATAACCTAGCCTCTATCGTTTTCAAAATAGATTATTGAGTAGTAAAAGTAAATTTCAAATATACAAAAACCATTTGAAATTATGGGTTTATCATTAATGCAAATTCTTTTAAATAAACGGGTTCAAAATAAGCGACATCTTCAAACAGTTTATTTTTAAATTTTTCGAAGGCAATGTTTCCTATTTGTTTGGCGGAAAAGGTAATTTCCGGAATAAAGGTTAATGAAGCATTAAAAACGGAAGATATTATTTTTGAAGCACCATTTCCGCAAATAAATGTGGGTTGATTTAAGGATTCATAAAAAGCTTCTTCCAAAATAACAGGCTTTGTTGAGATAATTTTCTCAAAATTCAAATTATATCCCGCCAAGTACACCTCCATCCGTCGGGCATCAATCATGGGCATTAAAACAGCATTTTCAGGAAATTTACCTTCTGATTTTTGAAACATTGCATAAGCCAAAGATTGAAGGGTATCAACGGCAATTAAAGGGATTTTTGAAGCATAACATATGCCCTTTGCTATTGAAACGCCTATCCGCAATCCGGTATAACTTCCCGGTCCTTCACTCACCGCAATGGCATCCAACGAGCTGATAGAAATGTTTTGAAGATCGATTATTTCTTTTATAAATAAAGCCAGTTTTTGCCCGTGAATATTAGGTTCATCATTTTCTACCAAAGCCAAAAGTTCGCCATTTTGGTGCAATGCTACCGAGCAAATGGTTCCGCTAGATTCTATAGAAAGAATGATGGCCAATGTTGTTTAATTTTGAAGCAGCAAAGGTATTAGAAATATGGATTTAAAAGACATTCAGAAATACGAGGATATTGAATTATTGGTTTCCAAATTTTATGATAAACTTTTGGACGACCCGATAACGAAAGATAAATTTACACATCTTGATGTAAAGGAACATTTACCTAAAATAGTTGATTTTTGGGCATTTATATTGATTGATAAACCTGGTTATAAAGGGAATGTTTTCGACAGGCATTCGCATCTTAATTTGCAACCAGCTCATTTTAAACGCTGGGTTGAATTTTGGGTTTCAACGGTTAATGAAATGTTTAAGGGCCCTAGAGCCGAGCAGGCGGTTCATCGGGCCATGCTTTTATCTTATACGTTTCAGTCCAAAATGCATGGAAATGATGAAAATAAGATACTATAGTTATTCATCAAAAAACTCATAAAGCGCAGCCATGTATGATTGATTCCATCCTTCTACTATATCATCATAATCATCATCCGGAATATTGGTGTGTTTAAGTTCCAGTGACGTACCGCTTTTGTCAGGGTGAAGTTTTATGGTAACAATGGAATCAACGGATTTATCTCCAAAATACCAATGCTGAACAATTTTAGTGTTTTCTTCAAATTCAATATTTTCACCTACTACACTTCCATCCCATAATGAAAATTCGGAACCGGGTTCGGTACTCATTTCTGCTTTTTCACCGGTCATAAGTTGCAAACTAATAGGATTGGTAAGTGTGGCATAAACCTCCTCAGGAATGGCAGGAATGTGAAAATATTTTTTGTAATCTTTCATTTTGATTTTTGCCACGAAGGCTATAAAGCACAAAGGTTCACAAAAGGATTTATTTTATCATTATCCGTTTATAAACAAAGTTATTTTCAAAACCGATTTTTAAAAGATAAATGCCTGAAGGTAAATTTAGATTAAG
>CAMDGU010000091.1 GCA_945897885.1 Chitinophaga pinensis | reverse complement strand
TTCCTGTATGACTTTAATATTGCTTCTATTTATATCCTTTTTGGAGTCCCGCTTTTTCTTTTTGGGATGGTTTATGGTTTCATAAATTATGTAAAATATGCAAGCAGTCATTTAGCAGCGCCAACTGGCACAGTGGTAATTCCAACGTTGTTAATTATTCTTGGTTTCCAATTGTTATTATCTGCAGTAAGTTTTGACGTAAATAATTATCCGAAGAAATTGAAATAATGATAAAGTAGTGATAACACCTGAAAAGTATTATCACGACAGAGATTCGTCCGACCTTGTTCCTAATGATTGGATAAAAATATAAAAGGTAAATTTAGATAACAAATGAGTTTATTGATTTCCGTAATAATTCCCTCATACAATCAGGGGCAATTTATTTCTCAAACGATCGAAAGTATCTTGTCTCAATCATACAAAAATATAGAAATATTGGTCATTGACGGTGGTTCTAGTGATAATACTGTAGATATTTTGAAGGGTTATGAAAATCGTATATACTGGCTTTCCGAGAAAGACAATGGACAAACTGATGCCATTAATAAAGGAATGGCAATGGCAAAGGGTGATATCTTAACATATTTAAATTCGGACGATTTTTATCTGGATGGAGCTTTAGAAAAGGTTGCTGAAGTGTTTAATTCAATAAAAAATACATTTTGGATAACTGGAGATTACCTTTTAGTCGATAAACAAGGAAATAGAATTAACTCTCCTATAGTTGGATATAAAAAGTTGTTCAGAAAAATACTTTCTTTTAAGTTACTTACTGTATTGAATCCAATTATACAACCGAGTACCTTTTTGAGCAGAAGCATTGTTGAACAAGTTGGTACATTTAATGAAAAACTTATCTACACTATGGATTATGAATACTGGTTAAGAGCAATAAAAATTCATAATCCAGTAGTTTTAGACGCTAAATTATCTGCATTTAGGGTACATAAAAATTCAAAAGGAGGGAGCCAGTTTAAGCTACAGTTTGAAGAAGAATTGCGGGTTGCCAGAAAATATCAAAGTAATTCATTACAGTTGTTTTTACATTATCTACATAATAAGTTAATCGGAATTGTATATTCCATTATTAAGTAAAAGCTAGTAGATTTCTTAAAAAAAATAAGGTAAACGAAATGGGTAATTATTTAAACTTTTTAAATCAGGGTTCTTCGAAAAGGACATTTTCAAGAAAAACAGATTACATTAAATACAATTTCAAAAAATATATTAAGTTGAATAATAATAAAGAATTTAGTGTGTTAGAAATTGGTCCAGGTTTAGGTGAAGCAGTCAAATATTTTAATGATAGAGGAATCAAAAAAATAGATGTGGTTGATAATGATGAAATGGTTTTGAATTACATCGGTTCAATTTTTAATATACGTAAAAAAATTCTCGCCAATCAATTGGATGAAATTGAAAGCTTATTAGACAGTTATGATGTGATAATCGCTACTCAGGTGCTCGAACATATCACAAAAGATAAACATTATGCTTTTTTAAAAACATTATATATGCACTTAAAAAGGGGAGGATATATAATTATAACGGCACCGAATATGGCGAATCCATTTACCTCTTTTGAGAGGTACGGTGATATAACCCATGAAATTGGATTTACTGATAATTCTTTTAGGCAACTGGCCATTAAATGTGATATTCCCCAAACAATGATTGAAATTAATGGGTTCAATATTCCACCATATACCCCATTAAATATTTTAAGAATAGTTTTTCAAAAAATATTTCACTTTATAATGTTGATACTTAGCATTATTAACGGAGGAGGTTATTCAATGATATTAACTCCAAACATAACCTTAATAGTAAAGAAATAAGGCCGCAAGAAATAATAGTTAATCAATGAATTTCATATTGACACTATCCCATAAAGTGTGTATTATTTATTTAGTTACCCCACTTATACCATATAGTAGTATGCGACTCCCTAACTTTTTTAAAACCAAAATTTTCATATAAACGGAGAGCATTGTAATTTTCTTTGTCAACAGTCAGATAAATTACATCAGTCTTCAATTTCACTGCCTCTTCCAAAAGTGCTTTCATCATGAAGTTGCCATACCCCTTCCCCTCGTTCCCCTCAGAAACACAGATACCTAACCAGACCTTTCCATCTTCCTTGTCTAAATGACCATAAACCATAGGGATGTTACTTTCATTGATAGCCAGCAGAGTAGTTAAATGGTTTTGAATGATTGAAAGCGGCCGTGTTCTGTAATATCTAAATCTGGCCAAAGATAAACCACAAGTTGAGAGAAAGTTTTTTAACAGACTTAAATCTGAGGAATCGACTTTTTCTATTTTCATACTTTTGTCACAAGATCGTTGAAAAGACCTAAACAGTTATCGATAGAATAACTCTGCTTTAATCCTTCTATATCTATTGAGAATTTAGTTCGGTCTTTAGCAAATATCTTGGACAGAATTATGACACTCTTTTTTATTTCATTTACATTTATTTTGGTTCCGTTGTAAGTATCTACTTCTTCGCTTTCAACTCCACCTATTATTGGTGTTCCACATAACATGGCTTCTTTCAATGGCCAATTTGCCGGTTGATTGAGACCAGGTTGACATACAAAATCAACAGAACTATAATAAATCGGGAGTAGTTCCTTTTGCAGGCATCCCAAATATTCAACATTGGATTCTAATCCCATTTCCAGTATATATTTATTCAATTTATTTATTCCGGCAGGTATATCCACATAAACAGTTACTAGCAATTTAATTTCAGGAAACTCTGGTAACAAATGCTTGATAATGTCGAGCAATGGATAGGTTCCTTTGATTCCACTCAAATCCGTACTATGAAATAATAAAGGTTTCCCTGGATGCATTTTCCTAATTCGGTTAATTTCATTTGTAGGAGCCCGATGATATATTTTTGGATCAATACCAGCATAAACAGGTGTGGCCGACCGGCCATAAACCGCTTCTATTTTTGAAAGATTTGTTTTGTTTAAAGTTAAAATCCTATCCATCTTGGTAAAAGCTGCCTTATCATAGCCTTGATAAAGTAACTTCATTAACCTAAAAAAAAGTTGTTGCTGAAAAGTAAATGATTTTAAGAACCCTTCATCGTAGAAAAAGGCAAAAGGCTCATAACACATTTGTATTTTTGGTATATTGAAGTTGGAAATAATCATATTCATCGGAAACATGCTATTCACGATTCGGTCGAATTCTAATTCAATATACTGCAGTTTTTTTCGTTTCCAATTATTTCTCCAGGGTAATGTTAACCAATAGAAAAAATTATTTGTCGAAAATCTATCTATTTGAATTACCGTAATACCGGCATTCATAAAATAGGAGAGTGTTTCGGTATTTGCACAATCGCAGAAAATGGTTATATCATGATTGAATAGTTGTTTTAGACCAATTGCATAATCGATGACAAAGCGAGTACCACCACTATTTGTATTAAGTAAATGTGAGTGAAACCAGGCAATTTTCATAACTTAGAATTTCTGTAATCCCTGATTAAATCACAGATATAATAAATATCATCTTTCGTTAAAAACGTGTGAGTTGGGAGGTTTATTCCTGATTCTGCCAAAGCGTCTGTGACTGGAAGATATTCTCCTCTGGCAGTTGACTCTTTTCTAAATGGGGGAAGGGTATGGAGTGGAATAAAAAATGGTCGTGTTTCTACAAAATTTTGTCTTAAATATTCTGAAAGTTGATCACGGTTACAACCAAAAACAGCAGAATTAATGGTGATTGAAAATAACCAGGGTGCAGGTTCCGCCCAATCCGCAACCGGTTGAAATCCAACTCCTGGAATACCTTCCAGTTGTTCACGGTATAAATAAAAAATTCTATGTCGTTTCGTAATCAATTCATCAGCCCTTTCTAACTGTGCACTCAAGATTGCACATGAGACATTGTTTAATCTGAAATTATACCCTGTTATGGGAAAATAATATTGTCGATTTGGATCCATCCCCTGTCCTCGTAATGTGCGAATACGTAATGCCAATTCCGGATCGTTCAAGGTAATTGCACCTCCTTCACCGCAAGTGAATATTTTGTTTCCATAAAATGAAAACGTACTAATCTTTGCCAAACTTCCAGCCAATCTTCCCTTATACCTTGCTGTATGTGCTTCTGCTGCATCTTCGATTACCCAAAGCCCATGAATGGCCGCAATATGATTAATTGCATCCATATCGGCAGGATGGCCATACAAATCTACCGCAATTACACCTTTGGTATTTCGGGTTATGGCCAGCTCTAACATTTCAGGATTCAAACACCATGTTTCAGAAGAAACATCCGCGAACACCGGTTCTGCTCCAACATATCGGACAGCATTTGCGGTAGCTATGTAAGTCAACGAAGGTACAATCACCTCATCACCGGGTCTAACATTCATTGCCAGTAATGCAAGATGCAGTGCCGCAGTACCATTGCAAACAGATATCGCATCTTTTGACCCACTAATACCAGCAAACACTTTTTCAAATTCCCTAACATATCTTCCCGTCGAACTAATCCATGTACTGCGGATGGCATCGACAGCATAGGCTTCTTCATTACCCTTCAAATCGGGTATAGAAAGCGCTATTTGCCTTTTTATTTCAACCATAACAATATTTTATTTTAAATAAATATTCTTAAAAATAATTACAATGATACAATATTTAAACAGTCCGGCCTTATTTTCAAAAATATTTAATTAAGTATTAAACCGAATTCCACATTATTAAATTCCAAGGAATCAGGATCCAAACTTATATGGAATAGCTACAGAATCTATAGAAACTCTCCAATGGTCAGGATCTTCATAAGAATAGGCTTTGTCAACAATATTTAACAAAGAAGCAGTTTTGTCTCCAATATTTTGGATGGCATGAAAAACTTTAGATGGGATAATAACCAACATAGGACGCAATTCTCCAATTTTAAATTCATTAATTAATCCAAAAGTTGGTGAATTTTCTCTTGAATCAAACAATACAATTTTTATGGTTCCCGAGTTTACAAAAATTCGGTCAGTTGTATATTCATGAACATGCCAATCAGAAATTTCACCAATATTAAGTGTAACCTGAAATACTTGATCTACAGGTTCTGAATCTAAATTCCATGATTTTCTCCAAACCTCTGTAAGCAAACCATTCCCTTTTATTACATTTTTAACCTCCTTTATTTTTACACCATCAATAAGTTTTTGGTTGATGAGGTCCCAATCAGAGGTGATACTTACTTTATCTTTTTTAATTCCCTTTATTTTCCAGTTCATTATTCAACTTTTGAAAGGCCACGAATTTCGCGCAATTTGTCAATATATCCACCTTTTTTCCTTTTACTTTTTGAAATAAATAAGACAGCTCCCGGCCTCAAACCAAATTTTGTGAGTATATAAATAATACTATTTCGTACAAATGCCTTTACATGATAAAAAATCTGTCTATCATGCTTACTTAATATAGTCATCTGTTCAAAATAAATTTCTTTTAGTAATTTTTCAGGATTACTGTTCATTCTATCATAGTATAGTTCATTTTCCAAATAAATCCTGTTTTTATATGAATTGATTCTAGCTCCCGATTGAATTGCAATTACTGATACAGCATTAAATACCACTATTTTTGAAGTTTTGGAAACTCGCCTTAACCATTCTTGTGATGGTATTTCATATAGTTCACGGAAGTATTTCCATGGGCCTAATTTGAAAAATAATTTTTTATTAAATAACCATGTTGAAGCTGGTGAACCATATATAAGGTCATGTTGGTTATTATTTCGCATCGGCATAACAATTGGATTTCTATCTACAGGAACCGGATAGAACAATGAGTACACCAAATCGCTTTTAGTTTCTGTAATTGTTTGGTACAAATCTTTAAGATGATTTGGAAACCAAAGGTCATCATGGTTTAAAAAGGCGATGTACTTTCCCTGAGCCATTTTCATTCCATAATTGTTTGGCCCTGATTGTTCTCCAATATTTTTTTCAAGATTTGTAAATTTAATTTTAGGGTTATTGAAATTTGACATAACCTCAGCGGTGTCATCTGTGCAGTAATCGCCAATTACCAATAATTCCCAGTTTTGATAGGTTTGGTTTATAACACTTTGAACAGAAAAACGTAAAACATTACTTCTGTTATAAGTTGCTATTATAATGGTTATTAAATCTTCACTTTCCATTTATGCTAATTTAATTTGGCCAATAAGTAGTTGGTCCACAATTGTAATAATCCTAAAAATATCATGGCTATGCCTAACCATTTTAAAATTGGAATGGCTCCTAAATAAGCAGATCCATATAATATTTTAATACAAAAGTCGGGTATGATAAAAAAGAAAAGGG
>CAMDGU010000090.1 GCA_945897885.1 Chitinophaga pinensis | reverse complement strand
TCCAAAGGTTTTGAGTTCTTCTTTTCCAATGGTATCGCCATTTTTTAAAGCAAAGTTTTGGTAAATCAACTTGCCTTCCAAATTGTAAATTTTTAAAGATTGAATGGCGTGTTGTTCAGAAAAAATGGTAAGGGAATTTTCGTTTATTTTCAAAGAAGGTTTTGGTGTTTCAGGCTTTTTAACTGCCACACTGCTTGCCGAATAGCGAATTTTATAACTGGATTGATACAGTTTATCACCCGTGCTGGCATCGTTCATATTGGTGGCATTGGTAACATAATAAAAAATGATGGTTCCCAAATTGGTTTTAGGGGCTTGCCATCGAAAATTCCATTTGTTTTTTCCTGCGGCTGTTGGCACGGTTCCATCTGCTGTATGAGTAACATACATACGGTCGGTTACCGGTGCTTCACCTTCTATAATATGAGTTTTGAGGGGTTCGGTAATCCACCAGGTTCCTGCATTTTTTTTTGTGGCACTATCAATAGCCACTATCATAAACCCGAATTTTTTAATATTTGGCACATTTACTTCTAAAGAAAGATTGTAGGACCCATCAACACTATAAGTATTATTTGGGTCGCTAAAGGTAAATGTGTTTACCTGACTGTCTTTTATAATACTGGCATCGCTGTGGCATCCGCTTCGGGCACAGGTTAGTTCGCCTGGTGCTCCGGTGCTTGATGGGTGTCCGCCAGAGGTTTTGTTAACGGCATTTATAAAAATTAAACTTGCAAGGCAAGCAAAGGTGGATAAGGCTATTTTTTTAATCATGGGTTGCAAATAATTTTTTGGTAAGGATTCCGGCACTGGTTTGTAAGGTGGCAATCACTACTCCTGCGCTAAGTTCAGGTAGCTTTATTTCGGTGCCGGCATCGGCATTATTAATGGTTTTGGTAAAAAGAGTTTTACCTTGAATATCTGTTATTGTAATGGTTTTAATGTAATTAAAATAGGGATTGGTTATAGTAAGCAGAGAGTTGGAAAGATTAAATGTTACCTCTTTTGAATTGGTGATTTTAGTAATTTTTGAAGCTTCGGCCACGGTAATGCTTTTGCTGGTGGTGTAGGTAAAATCACCTTTATCCTGCCCGTCGTTATTGGCAGAAATACCCGCCACATAAAATGTAACTTTTCCTTTGGTGGTTGATTTCCACTTGGCTTCCCATTCTGCTTGTCCATCGGTATCTATGGTTCCTAGGTAGGTGTAAGTTAAATATTGGCGGTTTGGGAAACTGTTATTACCTCCTAAAATTTGGGTTCGTTCGGTATCGGTAATTATAAATTCACCAACTTTAGTGTTGGATTCATCCAAGGCTGTAACCTGAAAACCAAACCTTGTTTTTCCTGCATCCTTAATTTTTACTTTAATGGTAGCATCTTCACCCACTTTTACCATATCGGCTATTTCAACCGATAATTGCGCTGTTCCGCTGTTAATACTATTATCATCATGGCATGTGCTCATAGCACAGGTTTGCTCGCCGCCACCTCCAGTACTGGCTGATGGAGCACCGCTGCTTGTTGGTTTATTAATGGCACTTATGAGTATAAACGTGGCCACCAATCCAAAACCTGAAAGGCTTAATTTTTTTATCATTCTGCAATTTTTAAAAATCAAAAGTAAGTGATTTTGATAAAAAATGAGTTTAACTCAATGTCATATTATAAAATGCATTTAATTTTGTTCCATCAAAACCAAGATACTTTTTGTTTGTCTAGGCAATATATGCCGGTCGCCATTAGCCGAGGGTATATTTGTTGATTTAATTCAAGAGAATAACACCTCCCATTTGTTTGAAGTGGACAGTGCCGGTACCAGTAATTATCATATTGGGGAACAGCCCGACCCCAGAACCTTAAAAAATGCACAAGCCAACGGTGTTATTTTAAACCATAAATGCCGACAGTTTGTGGAACAAGATTTTTATGATTTTGACTATATCATTGCCATGGACGACAGCAATATGGCCAATATTTCAGCAATAAAGCCTGAGACGAAGTTGAATGTTACTGTTTTAAAAATGAGGCATTACGACCCCCTCCATAAAAACGCCAATGTAAAAGACCCTTGGTTTGGCGGTGAAAAGGGGTTTGAGGAAGTTTTCCAAATTTTGAAACGCAGTTGCCATAATTTTTATGACGAATTAATTGGATAATTACTTAAAAAAATCTCTGGTAACATCATGCTTAAAAGCTTGAAAATAAGTTAAATTTGCAAATCGAAGATTCGATAATTCCTGTAAATAAGAAATAAAAATAAATTAATTATCACAATGCTTCAAAGGGTTTTACCATTTCTGGGTATTCTTTTAATTTTTGCTAATAGTGGTTGTAATAAAACCACACCGTCGGAACAGGTACTTGAGAAAGACACTTTGGTAGATGATCTTTCACTGTGCCGTGAAGGGGTAATTGAATATGAAATAAAAACGGTAAAAGCTGTGGCAAGCAATCCAAATAACCGCCAAAAAATATTTGCCGAGGTTCATATTAAATATCCTGATTTGCGGTGTGCCAATAGTAAGTTGAGAAAGTCGGTAAATGAGTATATCAATACCTTTATCGAAAACCAGTTGAAGGACAATATGAATGCTGAGGATACCGCTAAGGCAAAAACAATAACTACTGCATCAAAAGCATTTATACGCTCGTGCAAAGCCAATATAGCAGAAGCTAAAAAGGAAGACCCTGATATGGACCAGGTTTGGTATTGTGATATTATTGGTAATGTGGAAATGCAATCAGGCAAGTATTTTACCGTTCGTTTTAAGTATAACTCCTATACCGGCGGGGCACATGGCAACTATGGTGAGGATTATGCCACCTTTAATATTACCACCGGAAAAAGATTGCAATGGGCGGATTTACTTTTAGATACAGAGAAGTTTAGAAAATTAGCTGAATTGCGATTTAAACAAGTAAATGGAATGCCTGCTTCTAAAAGCCTAACAGAAGACGAAGGGTTCTCTTTTGAAAATAATAAATTTTCTTTATCTGATAATTTTGGGTTGACAAGTGATGGATTACTCGTTTATTACCAACCTTATCTAGTGGCCCCATTTTCATTTGGTGCCACTATACTTCAATTCAAGTATTTTGAAATATCCGATTACTTAAATCCTTCCTTGTTTGGGGAGAATATGTAATTTTACACCTTGGATTTTAACACTTATTTCCTGTTTCTGATTCCTATTGTTGCATTTTTATATGCTTCTGTTGGACATGGTGGAGCCAGCGGTTATTTGGCCCTGATGGTGCTTTTTGGAATTAGTCCTGCATTGATGAAACCCTCGGCTTTGGTTCTCAATATTTTTGTATCAGCTATTGCTTTTTTTCAATATTACAGGCAGGGGCATTTCAAATGGAAACTTTTGGTACCATTCATTATTTTATCAATTCCACTCTCCTTTTTAGGGGCAAAAATTCATATTGATGTTCATACTTATAAATTAATTCTGGCGGGCTGTTTAGTAATTGCAACGATTCGTATTCTTGGGTTTTCGGGAAAAGCTTCGGAAACGGGAATTAAAGAATTAAAATTTATCCCGGCATTTCTCATAGGTGGGTTGCTTGGTTTTGTGTCAGGAATGATAGGCATTGGTGGTGGAATTTTATTAAGCCCGGTTTTGCTATTGTTGCATTGGAGCAATATGAAACAAACGGCAGCGGTGTCGGCAGCATTTATTTTTTTAAATTCCATTTCAGGATTGGCCGGGGCATCTTTGTCAGCCCAGTCATTTTCATCCGAAATATATTTATGGGCAGGTTTGGCTATAATTGGCGGAACCGCTGGAGCCTGGTATGGAAGCCTTAAATTTAGTCCGTTGGTGTTAAAGTATGTTTTGTCACTGGTGCTATTTTCTGCTTGTATCAAATTGATTTTTAGTTGAAAAATTTACACAGAGATAAAAGGAGAAGTCACAGAGGTTCACTGAGAAAGTGAAAATTAATTTGTAATGTTGCTAACCTAAAAACTCTGTGAGCCTCTGTGTTCCCTCAGTGAACCTCTGTATAATTAATAAAATGTTAACCGTAGAAGAAGCAAAAAATTTATTATTGAATCAGGTTTCAAAATCGGAACCTGTGCAAATTGATATTTCCGATTCATTAGGATGTGTTTTAGCTGAGGATATTTTTTCTCCCATCAATCAGCCTGAATTTGATAACTCATCCATGGATGGGTATGCCTTGGCTTCTGCGGAGGATTTGGAAGTAAGAAAATTTGAAGTTATGGGTGAAATAAAAGCGGGAGGTTCTGCCAATTTTAACCTAAGACCTGGTCAAGCCGTTCGGATTTTTACAGGAGCAGCAATTCCCAATGGTGCAGATTCTATTGTTATTCAGGAAAAAGTAGAAGCCAAAGAAGGTTATATTTATTTAACCGAACCTTGTAAAAAGGGTGCCTTTATTCGAACCGCAGGTTCTATGATGGAAAAAGGAGAGCTGGCTTTAAAAAAAGGTTTTGTTTTAAATCCGGCTTCTATTGGTTTTTTGGCCAGTATGGGAATTTTTAAAGTAAAGATTTATAAAAATCCTGAGGTAAGCATATTAACAACTGGCGATGAAATTGTAAAACCCGGAATGGATTTAAAGTCCGGCCAAATCTATGAATCCAATTCGTTTTCATTATCCGCTTCGCTAAAACAGATGGGTATTGTGCCCAAACATGTTTTAACCGCTACCGACCAAAAGGAAGATTTAAGAAACCAAATAACAAAAGGTTTGGATGGTCCGGATATTTTGATTTTAACCGGAGGAATTTCTGTTGGGAAATATGATTTGGTTTATGAAACCTTAAAAGAATTTGGAGTAGAAACCATTTTTTATAAAGTAGCCCAAAAACCAGGGAAACCTTTTTTTGCCGGGAGATTAGATGATAAATTTATTTTTGCTTTACCCGGTAATCCCGCGGCAGTATTGGTTTGTTTTTATGAATATGTATATTCCGTGATAAAAACCATACAAGGTTTTGAAAAAGCCGAATTGCCAAAAGCATATAAAAAATTACTGAAAACCTTAAAAAGTAATGAAGATCGTGCTCAATTTATGCGGGCTAAAGTTACCGAAGCAGGGGTAATGCCTTTAGAAGGGCAAGATTCGTTTATGTTGTATTCCTTTGCAATGGCAAATGCTTTGATTTATTTACCGAAAGGAACGGACGTAATTGAGCAAAATGAATTGGTGGAAGTGCATGTATTGCCTTTTTAGGTAGTTTTTTTTTGAACCACACAGGCACATAGGTATTTAAGATTCATACAGATAGTTTGCAACCTATGTGTTTTTCTATGTTTCTATCTTTCTATGTGGTTCAATTCAGATACTTTTGCATTAAGTTCAAAAAATGAAAATAATTGTTTTTGGAGTTCTCACCGATGTAATTGGTAAATCAGCTTTTGAAATAAAGGCCCCGAAAGATAGCGAGACCTTGCTTCAAAATTTGTATTCTGAATTTTTTTTTCTAAAAAATTATAAGTTTCAATTGGTGGTGAATAAAGAAAAAGTAGATGGCAATGTGGTGTTGAATGATAACGATGAAATAGCCCTGTTGCCGCCCTATTCAGGAGGATAAAGCCATGTTGAGTCAGGAAGAAAAAAAGCGATACAGCAGACAAATTCAGCTTGCTGAACTAAAAAACGAGGGCCAGCAAAAGCTGCAGGACGCCAAAGTTTTGGTAGTGGGTGCCGGTGGATTGGGGTGTCCTGTTCTTCAATATTTGGCCGCTGCCGGAGTTGGAACGATTGGAATTGTGGATTTTGATTTGGTGGAAGAAACAAACTTGCACCGTCAGGTTTTATATGCCACTGCCGATGTTGGGAAATCAAAAGCTGAAATTGCGTCCAAACGCATTTTGGAACAAAATCCTTTAGTAAAAGTAGAAATTTTTAACACAAAATTAGATAATTCAAATGCTTTAAAAATTATTTCAAACTATCAAATAGTGTTAGACTGCTCCGATAATTTTGAAACACGATATGCCATCAATGATGCCTGTGTGTACTTAAACAAACCTTTTGTTTATGCAGGTATTCATAAATTTGAAGGCCAACTTTCGGTATTTAATTTGGATAATGAAAGCCCAACCTATCGCTGTGTTTTCCCAGAAAAAGGCGAAGATGAAATAATAATTAATTGTTCCATTACTGGAGTTATTGGGACGTTGCCGGGAATACTTGGGACCATGCAAGCTAATGAAGTAATAAAAATAATTACCGGAATTGGAGAAGTTTGTTCGGGGAAATTGTTGCTTTTTAATGCTTTGAACAATTCGTTTTCGGAGGTGAGGGTCAAGAGGAATCAAGAGGCTATTGAAATTTTTAATAAACAATTATGAAATTTTTAAACAAGGCTATAATTTTAACAATATTAACAGTTGGAATGGCTTTAGCCCAAAGTTTGTTATCACATATAACCACAACCGATTATGGTCATAATTTTTTTTCAGAGTACTTTTTTGCGGAGTTGGCTATAATTTTATTAGTAGTCTTTACAAGACTAAAAAATATAAATCATGTCATAAGCTATTTAGCAATTTTTATCTTTGAGATTATTTGGTTTTTAATTTATGAAAGACCATATAGTCCCGAAGAATTAATAATGATGATAATTGGAGTAATGCGAATTTATATTCTAATTGGACTTTTTAAAAAACAAACTCATTTAGCAAAATCAAATGAACCCAGCTAAGAAACATAACTTTTTTTCTGAAGGCCCCATAAGCCCTCAGAATATTGCAGATAGCATTGCCAGTCATAGCCGCAAGAAAGGTATAGGTGCCCATCAAATTTTTATGGGACAGGTAAGGGCGGATGTAATTGATGGAAAGACTGTGGCAGCAATTGATTA
>CAMDGU010000089.1 GCA_945897885.1 Chitinophaga pinensis | reverse complement strand
TAACTGAAAAGTTAAATACCAACTCAATCTGGAATTTATTGTCGGATTCTATATTGGCTGAAAATATAAAAAATGCAGTAGTTAAATTTAAAGTTACCAGCGATAATTCGGCTATTGTTACCGGCGATTTAAAGCAAATAGTTCAGGATATTAAAATTGGTAAAGGCTCAATGGGTGCTTTGCTTATGGACAATTCATTTTCAGATAAATTAAATCAAACAGTTGTTAGTATTAATGCTCTAAGTGATTCGGTGGCTATAATTACGGGTGATTTTAGAATGGTTTCACAGAGGCTCAAAAATGGGGAAGGCTCCGTAGGTACTTTGCTTACCGATACCACATTTGTTCATAATCTTAATATGAGTTTGAAAACGGTGAATCTTGGTGCCGGTAATTTTAACGATAACATGGAAGCCCTGAAACATACCTGGCCACTAAAACGGTATTTTAAAAAGCAACAGAAAGCTAAGTTTAAATAGCCCGGATTACTTTCCGATACAAAAACGGCTAAAGATATTGGCTAGCAAGTCGTCGCTCGTTATTTCGCCAGTTATTTCACCTAGGTGAAACAAGGTTTTTCGAATATCCAATGCAATAAAATCGCTTGTGCGCTGAGTGTTCAGCCCTTCCAATACCTCATTTAAGGCAACCGATGATTTGTGTAGTGCTTCGTAATGGCGGCTATTGTTTACAAGAGTTTGTGATGATTGGTTTAGTTCAGCAGCCTTGGATTGAAGCAAACCTAAAAGTTCAGATATTTCGCCTTGTTTTCCCGATATGTAAATGCAATTGGGAAAAATTTTAAAACTTTTCTTTAAAGCTTCTTTATCACACAAATCGGTTTTGTTGGCAACAGGAATTACGGGTTTACCGGCTACTTTCAAATTTTCAATTTCCAATTTCAATTCCTCTACTGTTGTATTTTGGGCATCAAAAATATAAATTACCAAGTCGGCTTTACTCAGTTTTTCGAAGGTTTTTTCAATTCCCATTCCTTCAATTTCATCGCCCGATTGGCGAATACCGGCGGTATCAATAAACCTGTAAATAACGCCGTTAATAGAAACAGCCTCCTCAATGGTATCGCGGGTGGTACCGGCTATACTGCTCACTATCGCTCGTTCTTCATTTAGCAAAGCATTTAAAACCGTGCTTTTACCGGCATTCGGTTTTCCGGCTATTACCGTGGCTATTCCATTTTTTAAAACATTGCCCAAGGCAAAACTTTCCTTTAGGGTAGTGATGTATTTGCTTATTTCGGCTACCAAACTGTACAAGTGGCTGCGGTCGGCAAATTCCACATCTTCTTCGCCAAAATCCAGTTCCAGTTCAATAAGTGAGGCAAAGTCAATTAGCTGCTGGCGCAATTCTTTTATTTTGGTTGAAAAACCACCCCGCATTTGGTCAATGGCCATGCGGTGCGACAGTTCGCTATCGGATGAAATTAAATCAGCTACGGCTTCGGCTTGTGCCAAATCCAATTTGCCATTCATAAATGCAAGAAGGGTAAATTCCCCGGCTTTGGCGGTTCGGGCACCCATTCGTATCAAAAGTTCAATAATTTTTTGTTGGATATAATGCGAGCCATGGCATGAAATCTCTACCACGTCTTCACCTGTATAGGAATTTGGCCCTTTAAAAAGTGATAAAACTACCTCATCGAGAACAATAGTGTTTGAAATTATCCTTCCAAAATGCAGTGTATGACTGGCTTTGTTCGTAATATTTTTCGAAAAAACAGATTGCGCTATGTTAATAGCTTCAGGTCCCGAAAGCCTTATAACGCCAATGGCTCCAATGCCTACCGGGGTGGCTAATGCTACTATGGTGTCGTTCATCCGGATTAAAAATTTGGGCCCATGGCATATTTGCTGTAAAAATCAAAGATTTCTTCGGTCGCTTCATCAGCAGTATCTACTACTTTAAAAATCAACAAATCTTCCGCGTTTACGTTTTTTTCTTCTTTTAGCATTACCTCTTTTATCCAGTCTACCAGGCCACTCCAGTAATGTTTGCCTACCAATACAATTGGAAATTTTCCAACTTTCATGGTTTGCACCAGAGTTAACGCTTCAAATAATTCATCCAAAGTACCAAAGCCGCCTGGCAATACTATAAACCCCTGGGCATATTTCATAAACATTACCTTGCGAACAAAGAAAAATTTAAAGTTTATTAATTTGTCATAGTCAATATAGTCGTTTGGGTATTGTTCAAAGGGCAGATTAATGTTCAGTCCTACCGATTTTCCACCGGCTTCTTTAGCGCCTTTGTTAGCTGCTTCCATAATGCCCGGCCCTCCACCTGTAATTACGCCATAACCGGCCACACTTAGTTTTTTTGCAATTTCTTCAGCTATAAAGTAATACGTGTTATCGGCTTTGGTACGAGCCGAGCCAAATATGGATACACACGGACCAATGCGGGCCAGAGTGTCGTAGCCATCCACAAACTCACTCATTACTTTAAAAATATTCCAGCTATCGGTGCTTTTTATTTCAGGCCATTGCTTTAGTTCAAAGGCTTTTTTAATTTTTTCGCTGTGTGCTTTTTTTGCTTCTTCGCTCATCTTACTATTTCCATTACAAAGAACGATACAATGAATTGTAATAAAAAATGAAAAGTTAGCCGCAAAAAACAGGGAGATTATTACTGGATTGCTAAAGAATCAAGGAAAAGGTATATTCATATAAAAAAAATCATACATATTCACCAGATGGATGGTGAATATGTATGATATTCATTGGGAAAGTATAAGTATTTAATAAATTATCAAACGATGTTTGACTCTAGTCTCTATTGGTTCTTATACCTTGGGCAGCAAGGTTAAAACCTATCCAAATTCATTACTTTATTCCAGGCGGCAACAAAATCCTTTAAAAATTTTTCTTTTGAATCGCTGCTTGCATAAATTTCGGCAATGGCTCGTAATTCTGAATTTGAACCAAATATAAGATCGGCACGGGTAGCAGTCCATTTTGGTTCTCCGGTTTTACGGTCCGAACCCATAAATATTTCGCCCGAATCATTTGTTGCTTTCCACGTAGTGTTTAAGTCTAATAAATTTACAAAGAAATCATTGGTAAGTGTTTCAGGAGTATTGGTAAACACCCCATGCTTAGAAGCATTGTAATTTGTATTCAATACTCTTAAGCCACCCAATAATACTGTCATTTCAGGCGCGGTTAGGGTGAGTAGTTGAGCTTTGTCAATCATCATTTCTTCGGTAACCGATTCGCACTTGGCATTTTTATAGTTTCTAAAGCCATCTGCTTTTGGCTCCAAAACCGCAAACGATTCTACATCGGTTTGTTCTAAAGTAGCATCACCTCTGCCTGCTGTAAATGGAACTTTAATTATTTGTCCTGCATTTTTTGAAGCTTTTTCAATAGCGGCACAACCACCTAGTACAATTAGGTCGGCCATTGAAACAGGTTTGGCAAACTCTTTTTGAATTATCTCTAAAGTATTTAATACGGCTTTTAACTGAGCCGGATTATTTGCTTCCCAGTTGTTTTGTGGGGCAAAACGAATTCTGGCACCATTAGCGCCACCACGTTTATCTGACCCCCTAAAGGTGGATGCTGATGCCCAGGCGGTAGAAATTAACTGTGATATGGTAATTCCGCTGGCATTAATTTTATCTTTTAAAGCAGTGATGTCTGCTTCATTTAGTTCGCTTTTGGTCGCAGTTATTGGGTCTTGCCAAATCAATATTTCATTTGGAACTTCTGCACCCAGGTAGCGAGCTATAGGTCCCATATCGCGATGTGTTAATTTATACCAAGCACGGGCAAAAGCATCTGCAAATTGGTCAAAATTTTCTAAGAAATGGCGTGAAATGGGTTCGTAAATTGGATCCATTTTTAAGGCCATATCTGCTGTAGTCATTATTGGTGCATGGCGTTTGTTAGGGTCGTGTGCATCTATCACTGTGCTGGCAGCACTTTCATCGGTTGGTGTCCATTGGTGCGCACCGGCCGGACTCTTGGTTAATTTCCAATCGTACTTAAACAAGGTTTCAAAATAGCCATTGTCCCAGGTTGTAGGATTTGGTTTCCAGGCTCCCTCTATTCCACTGGTTATGGCATCGCCTCCTTTGCCTGTTGCATAACTATTTTTCCAGCCCATTCCCATTTCTTCTATACTTGCACCTTCAGGTTCGCGACCCACGTGGCTTGCACTTGCTGCCCCATGCGCTTTTCCAAAAGTATGTCCTCCTGCTACCAAAGCCACGGTTTCTTCATCGTTCATGGCCATGCGGGCAAAGGTTTCTCTAATGTCCCTTCCCGAAGCTATTGGGTCGGGATTGCCATTTGGTCCTTCCGGGTTTACATAAATTAATCCCATTTGAACAGCAGCTAATGGGTTTTCTAATTCTCTATCGCCTTTGTAGCGTTTGTCGCCCAACCATTCTGTTTCATTTCCCCAGTTAATGTCAAGTTCGGGTTCCCAAATATCTTCGCGGCCACCGGCAAATCCAAAGGTTTTGAAACCCATTGATTCTAAGGCACAGTTACCGGATAAAATCATCAAATCAGCCCATGAAATTTTGTTACCATACTTTTGCTTAATAGGCCAAAGTAAAAAACGGGCTTTATCCAAATTGCCATTATCGGGCCAACTGTTTAACGGCGCAAAACGCTGATTACCCGCACTGGCTCCACCTCTGCCATCAGAAATACGGTAGGTTCCGGCACTGTGCCAAGCCATACGAATAAACAAAGGGCCATAATGCCCGTAATCGGCAGGCCACCAATCTTGCGAGGTTGTCATCAAGTCAAAAATGTCTTTTTTGATGGCTTTCAAATCTAATTTTTTAAACGCTTCGGCATAGTCAAATCCTTTGTCCATGGGGTCTGACAGGGCTGAATGCTGACGCAATATGTTAAGGTTTAAACGGTTTGGCCACCACTCTTTGTTGGATGTGCCTGTACCTGCAGTTTGTTTCATTTGTCCGTGAGGAAATGGACATTTGCTTTCGTTTGAATTGCTCATATTTTTTTATTTAATGGTGTTGGTGAATTTACCTGTTATTTGCAGCTTTATATCCTGAACCCTGAAATTTTTTATTAGGTTGGCATTAAAGTAGTCATTGATAATGGCGTTTAGTTTTTCGTCTTCATAGTCTTCAATCCTATCGGTTTCGGCACAGTACAAATGATGATGATTGGACAAAACAGCATCATAGCGCATGATGTCTTTTTCTGTTTTTACCTTTTTCAAAAGATTGTTTTCAACCAATGAATCCAAAACTTTATAAACGGTACCTACCGAAATATTCGGGTGATTGGCTTTGATGTATTCAATCACATTTTCGGCCGTTGGGTGATTGTTTAGTTTCACAATAGCATCATAAATGGCTACACGTTGAGGTGTTACTTTTAATCCTTTTTCTTGTAATTTTTCTCTAAAAAAAGTAATCATCGTAATAGTGACGGAGAATTATTCTTCAAAGATAATGATTCTTATTTAGGGTAACTATTTTTTATAGTTAATGTTTAAAAGAAGTTTTCATTTTGTTTGATTAACCACAAATGTGTCTGCGGAGCACTGAACCGCCACTTTTGCCAAACCCGTGTTAGCGGTTCGTTGCTTTTTTTGTTATTCTGTTCCAAGCTAATGCTTATATTCTGTGTAATTAATAAATGTTTTTCCATCGAAAAAGTATAGACCACTTTCTCTAGTCCCCACCCAAAGATTTCCGTTTTTATCTTCCAAAATTTCCCAAATCCAAGGATTGATTAGCCCATCTTTAAAATAGGTGAACGTTTTGCCATCGTAACGTCTAAGTCCATCACTGGCACCAAACCAAATATTTCCCTTTTTGTCTTCTATAATTCGGGTGACTTCGCTTGGCAAACCATCTTTTGTTGTAAAACTTATAAATGTATTTCCATCATACCGATAGGCTCCACCCCAATTACTGAACCAAATATTTCCGTTTTTGTCTTGCAATTGAGGCCAACCCCAATTATGGGCTTTTGGTTTTGGTCCATCTTGAAACAAGTCCATTGGTTTGAGATTGGTTACAGATTTTCCATCGTAACGAAAAACACCTTCATTGGTTCGACTACCTAACCAAATATTTCCTTTATTATCTTCTAAAATGCGTTCCACCTTATCATTACTGGTCAAAAAGCCATTGGGGGCTTCATTCATTGGAAAATGTGTAAAGGATTTGCCATCGTAAATAAAGACACCATCAATCGTTACAAACCATAGTTTTCCGTCTTTTGCTTGTAACATATTGTACACCCAATGGGTTTGAAAGTAGGGGTTCTTATTGGGAGGCAGATTTTTGGGTAAAGGAATCCGGATTTTGGAAAATGTCTTTCCATTGTAAAGACAGAGTCCCACTTCAGTTCCCACCCAAATTTTACCATCTTTATCTTCCAAGATGCAATAAATTTTATTACAATCCAGTCCATCGTTTATTGTAAATTGGTTATACGATTTTCCATCATACTTATAAAGTCCATTATCTGTTGTTCCGAACCAAAGGTTACCTGATTTATCCTTCATAAAACGTGAAACATTGCAATTTCCCAAGCTTTTAAAAACAGAAGGAAGTTCCTTTTCTTTTGGTAAGTCTTTTTTAACTGGGCTGTTGCAGGCAGTCCCCAAAAGTAGTATTGTCAGGAAAGTAAATATAGGCATTAGTAATATTATTTTTTTCATTAGTCAAATAGTCTTGAGGTTTTGTTATCTTTTGTTGGTTTGTGTGTCGCTTCGCAATGACCGCTAACGGCAGTTTGTCTAAAAACTCAAAGAAGGCTTACGAGAATTGTCTATTTGAGTTATTTCAAAGGTAAGAATGTGAGTAAAATTTGCCATGCCGTTGGTTTTTAGACAGTCTGACG
>CAMDGU010000088.1 GCA_945897885.1 Chitinophaga pinensis | reverse complement strand
AGCAGAGTATCTCCCGGCAAAACTATTGAAGGTTCTATTGGCGGATTATTGTTTACAATGGCTATGGCCTTTGTAATTTACAAATGGCAAAATCAATTTACTCTAGTTCAATATTTACTGTTAGGAGTAATCGTAAGTATTAGCGCCACATTGGGCGATTTAATAGAATCCATGCTAAAACGAAGTTTAAATATAAAAGATTCAGGAAACATTATACCCGGACATGGTGGAATATTGGACAGAATGGACGCTTCATTAATCACAGCTTGGTTTGTATACTTCTATTGTCAACTTATTTAAAACCAAACTAAAGGTTTAAAACTTATTGCCTTAACATAATTTTAATTTAGCTTTGCGCCTCTTTTTAAAAAGCTATTTTTAGTATATAATTATGACTCATAATCAACCAGAACACTTGAATCCATTGGATTCTATGAAAGAAAGGTTTTCAAATGCGGCCAACATTCTAGGCCTCGATCAAATGACTTACGACATGCTTATCAACCCTCAAAAAGTGGTAATAGTAAGTTTGCCTGTTATTTTAGATGATGGAAAATTAAAAGTTTTTGAAGGAATACGTGTAGTACACTCAGCCAGCATGGGCCCAAGTAAAGGTGGCATTCGGTATTCAATGAATGTAACCCTTGACGAAGTGAAAGCTTTGGCAGCATGGATGACATGGAAATGCGCTGTAGTTGGTATTCCATACGGTGGAGCAAAAGGCGGTATTAAATGCGACCCTCGCAATATGAGTGCGGGTGAACTTGAAAGATTGACCAGAACGTATACTGCAGCTATGCAAGACGTATTTGGTCCAGACAAAGATATTCCGGCTCCTGATATGGGAACCAATCAGCAAACCATGGCCTGGATTATGGATGAGTTTTCTAAGATTAAAGGAATATCTAGTCCTGCAGTTGTAACGGGAAAGCCCTTAGTATTAGGCGGTTCACTAGGACGAGTTGAAGCTACTGGACGTGGCGTAATGGTAAGTACAAGAGGTGCTATGGCCAAATTAAAAATGGACCCTCAAAATTGTACTTGTGCTGTACAAGGGTTTGGTAATGTTGGTTCAATATCAGCTAAGTTATTAGCAACTCAAGGTTTAAAAATTGTAGCTATTTCGGATGTTACCGGAGGCTATTATAAAAAAGATGGTATCAATGTGGAAGAGGCTATTGCCTACGTAAACAAAAACAACGGAACATTGGAAGATTTTAATGCCGACAGAATAACTAATGACGAATTATTAACCTTAGATGTTGATGTATTAGTTCCTGCAGCTATGGAAGATCAAATAACCGACGACAATGCCCATGCAATAAGAGCTAAATTGATAGTGGAAGGTGCTAATGGACCGATAGCAAGTAACGCCGATAAAATATTACACACCAATAAAGTAAATATTGTACCTGATATATTGGCTAATGCCGGTGGTGTTAGCGTTTCGTATTTTGAATGGGTACAAAACAGACTTGGTTATTACTGGACAGAAGAACGTGTAAACAGAAGAGCCGACAGGGTAATGAAACAAGCCTTTGATAATGTATACAATGCTTCTCAAAAATATGAGGTAAGTATGCGAACAGCTGCTTATATAGTAGCAATTGATAAAGTAGCCAGTACTCAAAAATTAAGAGGCGTATTCTAATGTTTTTACATCGCGAAGGCTTTGCCACCATTTTTATAGCATCAATTGTATTGATAGGAATAAATTATCTAAGCGATAAGTTTATTCCGTCTGCTATTATTAAAAATATTCTTGTCATTCTTTCTTTAGCAGTATTTGTAATTATTCTGCAGTTTTTTAGAAACCCAAGTCGTAAATTAACACATGATGCCAGCGGGGTTATTGCTCCTGCTGATGGCAAGGTTGTAGTGATTGAGAAGGTTTTTGAAAAGGAATTTTTAAACGCTGAATGTATGCAGATTTCTATTTTTATGTCTCCCTTTAATGTGCATGTAAATAGAAATCCAGTAAGTGGAGTTGTTAAATATTTTAAATACCACAAGGGCAAATATTTGGTGGCTTGGCATCCCAAATCAAGCGAACTAAATGAACGTACCACTACGGTTATTGAAACCGAAAAAGGCGATAAAATATTATTTCGTCAAATAGCCGGAGCCTTGGCCCGAAGAATATGTTGGTATGTAAAAGAAGGTCAACCGGTAAAGCAAGCTCAGGAAATGGGTTTTATCAAATTTGGATCACGTGTGGATGTATTTGTACCATTGGATGCTACTATTAATGTAAAAATTGGCGAAAAAACTTCCGGTGGTCAAAGCATCATTGCTAATTTGAAATAGAATAGATTAAATTTGAATAATTATTAAAAAAATAAAAACATGAAAAAATTAGTATTAGTATTAGGATTGGTGATGGGTTCAATGCTTGCATCTGATGCAATAGCTGCTGTTCGTTATGATGGTGTTGCCATTGAGCATAATGATAGCGATAAGAAAAAATGCAAGAAAAAATGCAAAAAAGAATGTTGCAAGAAAACAGAAGTTGCTTCTAAACCAAAAGGTTGTTCTAAAGAAGGTGCTTCTTGCTGCAAAAAGAAAACAACTGAAACAACACCAACAGAAACTACTCCAAGTAAGTAGATTTCAATTAATCTTACAAAAAAGGTCTGTTCAGCAATTGAACAGACCTTTTTTATTTAGCAAGTTTTCCTTCTATATTCGCTTTTTAAATACAAATTATGAAAACACTTTTTGCTACATTTATTTTATGCCTTTTTCTTTTATCTGCTTGCGATAAGAAAAAAGATACCAAACCAAAACCAAGTGAGGAACCC
Source organism: Chitinophaga pinensis (assembly GCA_945897885.1). GTDB lineage: Bacteria > Bacteroidota > Bacteroidia > NS11-12g > UBA9320 > JABWCE01. The sequence continues at coordinate 4,197 of CAMDGU010000088.1, read as the reverse complement.
AAAGAGGAAATAATTGAAATTAAAACGGCCTTTGGTGACATGTATATGTGGCTTAATAAAAAAACCCTGAAACACCGTGCTAATTTTATAAAGTTAGCCGGCGAACAATTTTATGATAGCACCACATTTCACAGATGTGTCACTAATTTTGTCATACAAGGTGGCGACCCATTATCAAAAGATAATATACCTAGCAATGACGGCTCAGGAGGCCCCGGTTACCTTATTGATTCAGAAATTGACACTGTACTATATAAACATGATTATGGAGCCGTAGGAACCGCAAGAGATAATAATCCTGAGAAAAAATCAAATGGTTCACAATTTTATATCGTAACTCAAACCGGAGGATCTCATTTTTTGGATAATAACTATACCGTAATTGGTAAAATTATTAAAGGAATGGATGTGGCCATTACCATTAATAAACAGCCCAAAACTAGTGATAAGCCTAAAACCAATATTTATATGGATGTGAACTTGCTTTATAAAACACAAAAGGAAATTACAGAGCAATATGGGTTTAGTGATTTTGGCTGGTAATTAGCTTGAGTGTATTGATTTGTTTTAAATTTTGGAAGTATTTACCATAAAAACCGGCTGCAAAACAAATTATAATGAGCTCCACAGGCAATGCAAATCGGCTGGCACCCAAGGGGCCGGTTAAAAACGCAATGTAAAAAACAACAATTGCTCCTGCCCAAACTAACTTGTTTTTTCTTTGAACCCATAAAAAACCCATAAAGCCAAAGATTTTAATAAGGTTAATTAAGAAAATTAATACTAAAAAAACGGATACTGCAGGATGTTCCTTAAACATGCTTATTAAGCGACCTTTATTAGCCCCTTTGTGTAAAAATCCTTTTGAATTTCCTTCTTCTATCCTAAAATAATTATACAAATCAAACCGACCGGGATCCAGAAATAAATAAACCATTCCCTTGGCATGAAAAAGAGAATACCCAACAATATGTTTAAGCAATGCCTGCTTACAAACGCTGTTTACCTCTTTATAATTATCCTTAAACTCCTGCTTGGTATGAGGAACAATCATCAAGTGTTCCAGTAATTTTTCCGTTTCTGCTTTTCCAATAGTCTTGTTCAAATATAAATTGGTATTGTAGTGCAACAAATTTATGTAACCAATAGAACTGTAATGAAAAACCCCTGTAAGTTTATTGTTTTGATGGCTTAAGACATACCAGCTTATAAATGGAATTACAATCATAATAGCCAAATATTTTTTACCTTTTTGCTTTAAAAAATACCATAAACAGGCCGTGGCAATAAGAAATGAGGCTATTAAAAAGACAGGTTTGGTAAGTGCCGCTATAGTTGAAATAATTATTATTATAAATAGCCAGTAGGATTGTTTGGTTTTAGAAAATTTTGTGAATGAAACCAGTCCTATCATAATAAAAGACTGTAACCATAAATCGGCCATTATAAATTGGCTGTAAATAAATTGGGAAGGGGTAAATACAATAAAAGCTGTTAGAAAAACATATGGCTTCGATGTGTTTTTAAAAAAAATGGATAGCAGAGTAAACGCCAAATACACATTAAAAAAACCTAAAAACAGTTGAAATAAATAAACAAAATTCCAATGCAAATTGAGACCATGGAAGCCAGATAAAACTAACGGATAAAAAGGAGTTCGCTTGCTATATAATCTGTAATCTAATTCATCACCTTGAAAGCCGGCATAAAACGTATTACTTTTTTCAAAGCTTTGTGCGCTATGAATGTATTCTTCCGAATCGCTTAACAAAACTGGCTCATTACTTAAAGAATAAAAAAGAGCAAAATGGTAAATCCCCAAAATCAGGAGAAGGAGAAACCCTATTTTTTTTGAATCCTTCCCAAACCTTGATAAAAAATCTGCCATATTTTTTTAAATACTGAAAAATGAATGATTAAAAATTAGCAACATTATTATTACGTTTGTTATTGAATAAACAAAACCTTTATGGGTAAGCCGCACAAAACTATTATTCTATGGGCAATAATACTAATGACGTTTTTTGCCAAATCACAAACCTTAGTTACTAAAATTGGGGTTTCAGTTACCGAAAATTTCAACTCTTTAACCGTTTCAAACACAATAACTCCTTGGCTACAAAACTCAACTTTACCAAATTGGTATGCCTATGAAATGGACCCATATTACAAACCAATTGATTTCAGTGCCGACTCGGGAACAGGCACCGGAGGAAGATTATACAGCTATGGACGAGCCCAAAGAAGTGACAGGGCTTTGGGTTCATTATGCTCCAGTGGAAATGATTCTATTGTATTTGCTTGGCGGCTAAAAAACACTACCGGTTTAAAAGTGGATTCAATTAAAATCTCATTTACCGGGGAACAATGGCGGCGAACATCAGGCACGATTGCCAACAAATTACTTTTCTTTTATAAAAAAAGTTCAAATTTTTCAAAAATAGACTCCGTTTCTATAAGAAACCTTACAGGAAATGGATTTACATACTTTCAAAGTTTGGACTTTTTGAGTCCTCAAACAGGCAGCATCACTTCATTTCTAAATGGAAATGATGCAGCCAATTCTAAATTTTTAAGTCAAACCATTGAAGTAACACTAGCAGATGGGGAAGAAATAATTTTGCTATGGCTGGATGATGATGAAGCAGGAAACGACCATGGATTAGCTATTGACAACATTTCCGTTACCTTTTTAATAAATCTAGATAAGGCCCAATTAACCTCAATTAGTGATCTAAAACAGATTGACAGCAATGGAATAAATTTAAGTCTAAATAAACGAGTAGAAATTAGAGGAACTGCTCAGGGCATAAATTTTGAGACTACCGGTTTAAAATTAGTTGTTCATGATTCTACCGCTGGGATAATTGCCTTTTCACCACAAAAAACTTTCGGGTATTCTGTCAACGAAAGAGATAGTTTGCATATAACTGGAGAAGTAATTCAAGAAGAAGGCTTTAGCATGTTTTTAATAGATACTTTAATAGGAAAAGGTATTTCAAAATTTAACGTAGTTCATCCTTTAAATATTCAATTACCCGAGGAAAAACATGAATGCGAATTAGTTAAAATACCAAAACTACAATTGGCACAAACAATTACTGTTTGGCCCAGCGATGGGTTTGTAAATTTTGTAAATGGCATCGACACAATTCTAGTTTTTATTGATAAAGAAACAGAGATTGATGGTTTAAATATTCCTATTGCCAATTCATATGCGATTACTGGCTTTGTGTTTCAGTCATCCAAATCCGAGAAATTAAATGATGGATATTATGTAGTTCCCAGAAGCTTAAAAGACATACAATATAAATTACCTCCAAGTATTTCTTTTACAAAATCAAACCTAATTATTTCAGAAAAAGACACTTTATTTATTGAACTTAAAATAAGCAATCCCGACAGTAATATTACCTCAGTAATAATTGAAAAAGCTGGAGGAACTGCATCAAATGGTGCAGATTATACTTATGATTTTCCTGTAACTATCACTTTTCCTCCTCTTTCTGATTCCAACCAAAGCTTCAAAATTTCTATAACAAATGATGTATTTGATGAACCCTCCAAAACAATGGACTTGGTTATAAGAAATATTACCAATGGGGGAAAAATTTTAAAGGATTCTATTCTTTCCATTACAATTTTGGACAATGATAATCCATTTTACCCAATTGGTTTTGCAGCAAAAATTAATACGTTTGGAGTTCCTGACTCAAATAACAGAAAAGTTCAGGTTCAAGGAATTGTGTATGGCGTAAATTATCGGCCATCAGGATTGCAATTTACCATTCGGGATAGTACTGGTGGGATTGGTGTTTTTCATCCGACCGGTAATTTTGGTTACGAACTTTCAGAAAGTGATGAAATTCTTGTTTCAGGAACTATCTCACATTTTAGAGGATTAACACAACTTATAGATATAGACACCATACTAAAAATGAGAAGCAACCGGGTTTTAAATTCTCCGATACTTGTAGTAAAGCTTGATGAATTTTCTGAATCTAATCTTGTAAAAATAGAAGGATTACAATGGGCGCAAACAAAACCATCCAAATGGGTGGCTAATTCAACGTATAAATTTACGAATGGAAAGGATACTTTTCAAGTTAGAATAGATGGCGATATTAATTTGGCAGAAACCATAACTCCAACTTACAATATCCTTAATATAACTGGCATTGGCGGACAACTTTCCAC
>CAMDGU010000087.1 GCA_945897885.1 Chitinophaga pinensis | reverse complement strand
GATAACAGGCTGATCTCCCCCAAGAGCTCACATCGACGGGGAGGTTTGGCACCTCGATGTCGGCTCGTCACATCCTGGGGCTGGAGAAGGTCCCAAGGGTTGGGCTGTTCGCCCATTAAAGTGGCACGCGAGCTGGGTTCAGAACGTCGTGAGACAGTTCGGTCCCTATCTGTTGTGGTCGTTTGAAAATTGAGAGGATCTGACCTTAGTACGAGAGGACCGGGTTGGACATACCTCTGGTGCATCTGTTGTAGTGCCAACTGCACCGCAGAGTAGCTAAGTATGGATTAGATAAGCGCTGAAAGCATCTAAGCGCGAAACTAGCCTCAAGATGAGTTTTCATTGAAGGTCGTCAGAGATTATGACGTTGATAGGCTATAGGTGTAAAGCTGGTGACAGCAAAGCCGAGTAGTACTAATTACCTGAAGACTTTACATTTTTTTTATTTACTTCCAATTTTTGTCAATTTTTCTTTACCAAAGTAAGGTTATAAGGAACTTTAAAGATTTTATGGTGACTATATCAGGGGTGTTCACCTCTTCCCTTTTCGAACAGAGAAGTTAAGCCCCCTCGAGCCGATGATACTTGGGTGAAACCTGGGAAAGTAGGTCGTTGCCAAATTATAAAAAACCCTTCTTCGGAAGGGTTTTTTTTGTTTGTATTTTTTACAAATTTTTTAAGGATTACTTAAATGTTAATTATCTAACCCAGGCCTTTTAAAATGCATGGCCTCTGGAAATTCTTGCAACGCTTTGCGTTTTAATTGTTCAAGATAAGACAATACCTGAATAGCTTTATCCTGACATGTAGGGAGCAAATTATAAAGACAGGCCCAAGCGGCCATGCTTTTCTCAATGGCCACTATGGCTATTTTTGCACTGCCATTACTGTCCTTAGGGTATCCATTCTCTACTTCCCACTCTTCCCCTTCAATTTTAAAACGAAAAGCTCGTTTCAGTTTTACTTCGAAAAAGAATAAATACCATTCAATAATTCGGAAACAATCCCCAATATCAGCCAAGGTGTAAACCACATCTTTTTCTGAATGTATGCCTAAATGCAAATGATCTAATAGCTCCCTAGCCTTATCCACCATTCCTTCACTTTCATTCAAAAAGGGCATTGTAATAGCCTGATATTTTTTGCATAATATAAATATGGGATTTTTATCTGTTTCTATTTCAAATTCTTCTTCCTTGATTTTATAAGCCCTAACTTCTTCAATCGATAATGGTTTACTCAAATCAATTCCATGCTTAATAGCTTCCTTTTGAATTAACTCAAGTGTATTCTTAAAGTTTTCGGTAAGGTTTTCCCAGAAGGCTTTGTTATTAATATCCTCCTGCTCAGGAGTTAAATTACTTGTTTTTTCATAGACCCTGCAATGGCTGGTGAATGTGCATCTTTCGCACCAGCGGTCGCAGTAATTATGAATACCGGAAATAAATTTATCAGACATTGATCAATTTTAAGAAATTAAAAATAAACTTTTTACTTACCTCTTCAAAATCAACTTGGGTTCCTAATTCCTTTTCCATGCTCGTAACCTCTTTTCCAACAATCCCGCAAGGAATTATCAAGTCAAAATATTTTAAATCAGATTTCATATTAAATGCTAAACCATGCATTGTAATATGACGGCTTGATTTTACGCCTATTGCAGCAATTTTTTTAGGTTTATCCGTTTTATGGTTTATCCATACCCCTGTAAATTCTTTTATTCTCCCCGATTTAATTCCGTAAGCAATGAGAGTTTCAATAACAGATTGCTCCAATGTGTATATGTATTCCCTTAAACTCATACCAAATTGTTCCAAATCAAGAATTGGATAAACAACCAATTGGCCTGGGCCATGATAGGTAACATCCCCGCCGCGATCAATTTTTACATATTCAACTCCGGGAAATTCAGGAACTTGAATATTACTTTCCTTCCCCGATTTACCAAGGGTTAACACATGATTATGTTCGCAAGTAATTAAATAATTTGACTCATTCTTCTTGCCATCTAATTTAGCCTGGAGTAAATTATTAAATAAAGTTTTTTGTAAATCCCAAACTTCTTGATAGCCTTTTAAACCAAGCGGTTTTAAAATTATTTCTCTGCCGCTTTCCATAAACTAGCAATCATTTTTTCCCAACTGTATTTTTCTTTTTCATTTTTTACAAAACTCCCCATTCTGTCTGCCCAATTTTCACTATAAAACTTCTCTATTGCTTTGGCAATTTCTTCTGGGTTTTTATCAATAACAAATCCAGCTTGATTATTTGGTACCAATTCGGGTAAACCTCCTATATTAGTTACAATCATTGGTTTGTTATAAAAATATGCAACTTGGGTTACCCCACTTTGCGTAGCGTCTTTATAGGGCTGAACTGTAACATCAGCTGCTGAGAAATAAAGATGTACTTCAGAATCAGGAATGAAATCTTTATAAAAAAGGATGTCACTTCCTAAGTTTAATTTTTCTACAATCTCCATGTATGGCTTTTCATCTTCATAAAATTCACCGGCAACAATTAATTTTAGATTAAATTTTTGTCTGTCAATTTTTGCAAAGGCTTCTAATAAAAGATCTAACCCTTTGTAGGCTCTTATAAATCCAAAAAATAGGAGATAATTTGTAGCAGCATTTATTTTTAATATTTCACATGCCTCTAATTTTGAAATGGAAGGTTTAAAACTATTATAGATGGGATGAGGATTATATAAGGCTGGCTTATTTCTAACAAATTTATTTAAATCAACCAATACACTTTGGCTCATAGCTACAAATCCATGGCATGCCTTTAAGAAATATTTTGTGAAAAAAGTATCTCCAAATCGTTTTTCATGAGGAATTACATTGTCGGTAATAGCAACTATTCTGCTTTTTCCGTTGCTTTTAATAATTTGCCCAACTGTTCCCAAGCATGGTCCCATAAAGGGAAGCCAGTATCTTATAATTACTAAATCCGGTTGTTGGTTTCTGTATTTTAAACCTGTAAATATCCAGTTAAAAGGATTTATTGAATTTAGTTTCACATCAATATTTAAACCTTCAGGAGCAGGGTCTGAGGAATATTGGGTTTTACCCGGGAAAAGAAAATTAGGGTATTGAAGTTTAAAGGTGAGTATTGTGACTTTAAATCCTTGCTTTTGAAATTCGTTCGCAAGGATTTGATTGTAAGTACTAAGCCCTCCCCGCAATGGCCATGCAGGACCAATTATTAAAACTATTCTTTCAGTATCCTGTTTTTTCTGCAAGTTGATAATTATTTCTATCCGTAGAATTACGTGATATTAACTCTCCTAAAAATCCCGCTAAAAATAACTGAACACCTATAACCATGGCCAAAATCCCAAAATAAAAGATTGGCCGTTCTGTCATCTTATATTCTTGAAAAGCAAATTTTGCAATAGCTAGGTAAAAGGCAATACCAAAACCTATAACGAAGGAAATAGTTCCAATTAATCCAAAGAAATGCATTGGGCGTTTGCCAAATTTTCCAACAAAGTAAATACTTACCAAATCCAAAAGACCATTTATAAAACGTTCCCAACCAAATTTGGTAACTCCATATTTACGAGCTCTGTGTTGCACCACTTTTTCACCAATATTTCTAAAGCCTGCAGTTTTAGCAATAACTGGAATATATCTATGCATTTCACCGTAAACTTCAATGCTTTTTATCACATTTTTACGATAAGCCTTTAATCCACAATTAAAATCATGTAGTTGAATATCGCTCATTTTGCGGGTGGCCCAGTTGAAAATTTTGGTTGGAAAAGTTTTCATAAATGGGTCGTAACGTTTTTGTTTCCAGCCTGAAACCAAATCAAAACCATCTTGGGTAATCATTTTATAAAGGTCAGGAATTTCATCAGGACTGTCCTGTAAATCAGCATCCATAGTGATGATTACAACCCCTTCGGCATGATCAAAACCTACATTTAATCCGGCTGATTTTCCATAATTTCTTCTGAATCGTATTCCTTTTACAGTTGAGAATTTTTTATTTAAATCACCAATAACTTTCCAAGAACTATCCGTACTTCCATCATCAATCAATACTATTTCATAGCTGAATTTATTTTCAACCATCACACGGTCTATCCACTCCACCAATTCAGGCAGAGATTCATCTTCATTATATAAAGGAATTACTACAGATATATCCATTAATTTTCAGTATCAAGTATGGTGGCGTCAGCTAAATTTTCAGGTGGATTTTTTTTAACAAAGATGGCACATATCAGCGCAATAATAAGAACTAATGGGGTATTGTTAAAAAATAAAGTTCTTATATAAGCCGCCGGTGTATTGGCCTCAGCAAATTGCTTGTCCATTTGTTCCATCGTTTTTTCAAGTTGTTCTTCAGGAATTTCTCCAAAACTTTGCATAAATTTCATGGTACTTTCTTTCATCACCTCTGCCAAATTGGTATAGAAAGATGTGTCAACAAGATTTACAAATGCTATATTAAACAGTAGGTTTATAGTTGAACCTATTACCCCAATCAAGAACATATCTAATAGTGCCTGACTATATTTTCGGTAGCCTCCTTGATATTTTTTTTCAGCATTTCCACCCATTATCATAAGAGTGGCCATAATACTTACTGAAACCAAAAGCAACCATAAAAATCTTCCAAAGAATTCAAAATTTACAGCATAAATTATTGTAAACATTAAAATAGAGGCTATTCCATAATAGACTCCATACCAAAAGAAGGGGCGTTTAAATAAGGATTGATTCATGGTTATATTTTTGTTTTAATTGTTGACATGTTCTTTTGTCATGCTGAGGAACGAAGCATCTAAAAGATTTCTCCTTCGTGGGAATGACAATGGTTAATTTAAAATGACGAAAGTACAGCCAAAAATGCACTTTGAAAAGCAGGATTGCTTCCTTCTTTCAAAATTAAATCTTGTTTTTTTTGAATGCTATTTTTGCTTTCAAAAAATAATAAAACCGGCAAAAGTTGATCGCCAAGAGGGCTGCTTGTATTAGCCTTACTTATTTCCAACATGGTTTGTAAATCACCAAGAACAATGGAATCACGGTTTTTTATAACTGCCTCATACACCTCGTGCTCTTCACTATCAAAATCATCTTCGCTGATAAGGTATTCATCCAAATAATCGTCAATGGAAAACTTAATTTCAGAATCTTTGCATTCTTGCAAATACAACAAAATATTCATCAATTCGGTTCCTCTATCAATAATTACATCTTCAATTTGCTCCCATTCTTTGCTTTCAAAGAAGCTTTCGCCTAGGCGTTGGCTGTCTTCGCTAAAAAAATTATAAAGCAATAAATCAAAAAGCAATTCACCAATATCATCAGGCAGTTTAAAGTCTCCTGATAGGGTGTCCAACGTTTTAATCTTTTTTATAAAAGTATCCCTGGAAGTGAAAACTTCATTCAATCGATCAATAAGTGATGAAGGAGTTTCTTCTTTTTTAGTGGCGTAAAATGCATTTAATAATGCTGCTGACATTGAACCTGAAGGTGTTGACATGATTTAGGATTTTAGATTAGTTGATAAGTGATTGTTGATTATGAAAACACACTTTCCCTTCAGTTTGGTTCCCATTAAATGAGAATTTGAAGAGAGGGATTGGTTGGTTATAGAATTAAATTCCCATTCTTGATGGGTATCAAAAACTGAAAGATTGGCTTTTGTTTTTTCTTCAATTTTTGAAAGGGGCAAGTTTAAAATAGTTCGTGGATTTTGGCTAGTCGTTTTTACAAATGTATCCAATGAGATATAATTTGATAAAAACTGATTGTATAAACTGAAAACGAGTTGCAGCGTTATGGCCCCAAAGGGTGAGTAATTAAATTCTACAACCTTATGCTCCGGACTTTGCGGATTATGGTCGGAAACTATGCAATCGATGGTACCGTCATTTATACCATTTATTAACGATTTTCTATCTTCTTCACCTCTTAACGGTGGCATTAATTTAAGGTTAGCATCAAACGTTTCCAAAGCATTATCGGTTAAAATTAAATGTAAAATGCTGACGTCACAAGATATTTTTAAACCTTCAGATTTGGCTTTTCTAATCAAATCAACAGATTGAACAGCGCTGATATGTGAAAAATGTAACCGTGAATTGGTGTAGCGGGCTATTTCAATTTCCCTGGCTACAGCAGTGTATTCAGCATGAGCAGCAAAATGTTTTAACCCTAAAGATGCTGTATTATTACTTTCGTTTACATACCCGTCATTGCTCAAATTTTTATCTTCGGCATGACTAAATATTAAACCTTTAAAATTTTTGCTATACAGCAGGGCTCGTTGCAAAGCCCCAGAATTATAAGGATAATCACCGTTACTAAATCCTATGGCTCCACCTTGAAACATATCATAAATTTCTGATAATTCCTTTCCTCCGCAATCTAAAGTGGTGGCACCTAAAGGATAAACAGATACAATTTTATTTTCTGCTTTGCGAAGCAAAAATTCAATTTGGGCGCGGCTTTGAACAGTTGGATGGGTATCAGGCAACGTTGCTATTCCAGTAAAACCTCCAATGGCAGCTGTATTTATAATACTTTCCACATCTTCATTTTGCTCTTGCCCAGGCTCGCCATGTCGGCTTCGCAAATCAAATAAACCGGGAGTAGCTATACAATTTTTGCCATCAATAATAGTGTCAGCAGATTGGGTGATAGTACCAATTTCACTGATTATTCCGTTAGAAATAAAAATATCGGTCGTCCGGTTATTGTAATCAGAACCGGGATCGGCAATCGTAACCTGTTTTATCAGGATAGTGCCGGACTTGGAGTCGGTTGTTTGTTTTTCCAAAATCTTAGCAAAAGTATCTCAAATGCTATAAATAGCAAAGCTAACCAAATAAATAATCGCCAAAGTGGCTTTCCGTTTTCTTCCTGTTTTATGAGTGTGTTCAGCGGTATATCTGATTTCTCAAACACTTTTATGCCTTCATCATTAAATAAATTTTTTATTTCTTCGGGTTCCAAAAGCTTCACATCCGATTCGGCTCGGTTATAATTAAAGGCCAAGGTTTGCAAAACTTGTTTACCATCGGCATCCAATAATTCATAAAGTCCGGCTTCTTTCACCTGATTGTTTTCAGTTAAAAAAAGTTCATTGTTCCTCACAATTTTTTCTGCCATGATTTCAAACGACCCCTTTTTTAAAATATTTGGCTTTTTGCTGGTTTTAATAGCAGCAATTGGGGTTAGCAAATCATTATTGCCAATAGTATAAGCCAACGGAATGGATGATTTTTTCATAAATGCCATGCGAAACATGATTGGCACAAACAACTGGTTTTGTTGAAAATTACTCCAGTCTTCATTCAGGTTTACTGCAAACTGGTAAATATG
>CAMDGU010000086.1 GCA_945897885.1 Chitinophaga pinensis | reverse complement strand
GGCATTGGAAATAAGTACGGCTTGAAAATTGTCGCCGCAGCCCATTCCGTGGCAGATACCGCATGCCATGGCATACACATTTTTTAGAACAGCACTGTATTCCGTTCCGTAAATATCATCCGAAATATTGGTTTTTATATAACGGTTATTTAAAAGCAATTGAATTTTGGAAGCTGTAGTTTCTGATTCGGAAGCAACGGTTAAGTATGAAAGTTTTTCAAAAGCTACTTCCTCGGCATGGCATGGTCCGGTGATTACACCAATATTGCTTCGGCTTAAATTATATTTTGTTTCAAAATATTCACCCACAATTTGGCCGGTTTGTGGCACCAATCCTTTAATGGCTGAAACCACTATTTTTTTATTGAAACTATCGGCATCGGTATTTTTTAAAGCATCTTCCAAAAAGGCAGCAGGAATTACAAAAATAATGATATCCGACGATTGAATAACATCATTGATATTAGTGTTTGGTTTTACAATTTCGGTATGTACTTCCACCGATGAAATGTAATTTGGATTATGTTTGTGCTGAAGAATATGGTCAACCGTATCCTGACTTCTAAGCCACCAATGGATGAATTTATTTTGCTCGTTGTCGGTTAGTATTTTAACCAAAGCCGTGGCCCAGCTTCCTCCACCTATCACACCTATTTGCATGGGACGAATTTAATTTTTTTTAATTTCCTACAATAAAAAAAGTAGCCTCTAATAATTATTATGCTAAATTTGAATATATGAAAACAATCCACCTTAAAAATGTTGTTTGGGAAGAAGGTCAGTATTTTGTTGCCCAATGCTTAAATGTGGAAGTATCAAGTTTTGGAAATACAAAAGAAGAAGCTTTAAAAAATTTGGAAGAGGCGTTGAGTCTGTATTTTGAAGATGAACCAGATGATAATTTGCAGGAAATAAACCGGCCTGAAATTATAGATACAGAGTTTCAATATGCCTAAACTCTTTTCTTCCTTACACATTCTTAAAATATTGGAACTTCATGGTTTCAGGTTTGTATCGCAAAAAGGCAGTCATATAAAATACAGAAAACCCGGAAACCCAACCTTAACTGTAATTGTTCCGGCAGAGAGAAAGGAAATTCCGGTGGGTATATTTCGTTCCATACTTAAACAATCTCAGTTGTCAGCGAAAGATTTTTAATAGACATTCTCTGTAATAATAGCCAATAAATACCGTTTTAAAAGAATCCAAATCTTTACTCAAATTTTAAACCCATGACCTACAGAAAAATTACCATTACCTTATTGCTTTGTTGCTTTAATTTATTGGGGTTTGGGCAAACCTATCAAGATTCCCTAGGTTATAATAGAGGTATGTCTTTTAATAAAAGGTATTTTTCCATGAACCGATTGATTCTACTTTGGTTTACTTTTCCATGCCCTTTCTTTTGCTTCCTGGTAAAGCCTTGAAGATGGGGTTTCATACAGATAAGGGTGTAAAAACCTAATTTTATATAACTGTGAAGTCTTGTCGTGCATGTTATTGTAGAGTTTTAAACGCCACATTAACCTAAGTGACCTATTTTCCTTTTTATTCTCTGATGTTAATTCCTCCCAAGACCTATAGTCTTGCTTGTTCTCAAATTTTGACATAAAACACTGATTGCATAAAAAAATAAAAGCAGCGGCTAATTTTCTATTTTCAGAATCAACTTGAAATAATAATCGGTGAATTACAAAATGTTCTTTAGCTGTAAGTAATACCAAATTTTCTGCATCATTACCACCGCCAACTGACCGTGCTAAAATATGATGCATTTCATAATATACCCCTGCTTTCAAATTTCTTTGCTTAGCACGTTCAATTATTCTGTCATGTATTTTTTGGTAGTTCATGATTTTTTATTACAAGTTTTATTTTAGCTTTTTTTATTGTGTCATGTCAATAGGTTTTGCAAAGTAAATTATTTTTCATAAAAAATCCCGAGCCAATCAGCCCGGGATTTTTTTTGTTTTATGGGTAGGGAGCTTAAAAACATCCCCCTACCTCCTTCGCCATCGCTCAAAAAGCTGGCACACAAGGGGGGACTTTTTACATCATTCCGTCCATACCGCCCGGCATTCCGCCGTGCATGTGTGGTTTGTCGTCTTCAGGCTCATCGGCTAATATACAATCCGTAGTTAAAAGCATAGAAGCAACTGAAGCTGCATTTTCAAGGGCTACACGACCTACTTTGGTTGGGTCAATAACACCGGCTGCAATTAGGTTTTCGTAAACTTCAGTACGGGCATTGTACCCGAAATCGCCTTTTCCTTCTTTTACTTTTTGAATAACTACAGAAGGTTCACCACCCGCATTGGCTACTATCTGACGCAATGGTTCTTCCAATGCTTTACGAATAATGGCAATACCTGTGGTTTCGTCTTCGTTCACCCCTTTCAATCCTTCCAAGGCTTCAAGGGCACGAACATAAGCAACACCACCACCGGCAACGATACCTTCTTCAACAGCGGCACGAGTAGCATGTAAAGCATCATCCACACGGTCTTTTTTCTCTTTCATTTCCACTTCACTGGCAGCACCAATGTATAACACAGCCACACCACCGCTCAATTTAGCAAGGCGTTCCTGCAATTTTTCACGGTCATAGTCACTGGTTGTCGTTTCTATTTGTGCTTTAATTTGACTGATACGGCCTGCAATGGCTTCTTTTTCTCCTGCACCGTTTACAAGAGTTGTATTGTCTTTGTCAATGGTTACTTTTTCAGCAGTACCAAGCATTTCCAAAGTGGTATCTTCCAGTTTGTAACCTTGCTCTTCGCTAATTACAGTTCCTCCTGTAAGTACAGCTATGTCTTGCAACATTTCTTTACGACGGTCACCAAACCCTGGAGCTTTCACAGCCGCTACTTTTAATGAACCACGCAATCTGTTAACCACCAAAGTAGCTAAAGCTTCTCCTTCAATATCTTCAGATATTATCAATAATGGTTTTCCTGTTTGAACAGTAGCTTCCAATACAGGAAGGATTTCTTTCATGTTACTTATTTTTTTATCATAAATAAGAATGAAAGGATTACTCAATTCAGCTTGCATTTTCTCGGTATTGGTAACAAAGTATGGAGACAAATATCCACGGTCAAATTGCATACCTTCTACCGTTTTTACTTCGGTTTCGGTTCCTTTAGCTTCTTCTACAGTTATTACACCGTCTTTACCCACTTTTTGCATAGCGTTAGCAATCAACTCACCAATTTTTTCATCGTTGTTGGCAGAGATAGATGCCACCTGTTTGATTTTGGTGTATTCTGTTCCGATTACTTCGCTGTTGTTTTTAAGATGTTCAATAACCTTACCTACTGCCAAATCAATACCGCGTTTTAAATCCATTGGATTAGCACCGGCAGTTACATTTTTTAAACCTGCTGTAACGATGGCTTGTGCCAAAACGGTTGCAGTTGTAGTTCCATCACCTGCTAAATCAGCGGTTTTGCTTGCTACTTCTTTCACCATTTGAGCACCCATGTTTTCTACAGGGTCTTTTAAATCGATTTCTTTGGCTACTGTTACACCGTCTTTAGTAATAGCAGGTGAACCGAATTTTTTGCCAATTACCACGTTGCGTCCTTTTGGACCTAAGGTTACTTTAACTGCATTTGCTAAAGCATCAACACCGCGTTTTAAACCTTCGCGGGCTTGTACATTAAATAATATTTGTTTTGCCATTGTTGTTAAATGTTATGAAAATTTTAAAGGTTTAAAAAATGAGATTAAATTAAACGATTGCCAAAATATCAGACTCACGCATGATAAGGTAATCTTTACCTTCCACTTGAATTTCGGTTCCGGCATATTTGCCAAATAATACCGTGTCGCCAGGTTTTACAGTTACTGGCTCATCTTTTTTGCCTGGTCCTGCAGCTACTACAGTTCCTCTTTGTGGCTTTTCTTTGGCAGTATCAGGAATGTAGATACCACCTGCAGTTTTTTGTTCGGCCGGTGCGGCTTCTACTAATACTCTGTCGGCTAATGGTTGTATGTTCATATGTTTTCTAAAAATTTTATTTACTGACTTGTGCTTTGCATATGCTATGCCAACGGGATTTTAAAAATTTAGAAAGTCAAATTGTCAGAAAAATGGCAGAAGGAAATTTTACTATGTTCCCAATAATTTGGTTTTATAGTTCAAGTATAAACTCTGTTTTTGAATTATTGCCTAAAAATGACGTTAGTGGTTTTGTAAATGGTTTTTTTTTTTTTTGATAATTTGAAGTGTACTTAAAAGAAAGGAGGTAAACTTTAGTGGTAACTAAAAAATTAATCTTAATAATGAACGAATACCAATTGAAACTAAGTTTAAGGGGAAGCTGAAAACCTTACAGAGTAAGCAGTAACATTTAATCAATTTATTTTTATGAAAAAAATCTTAATTTTAACCGCTATTTTAATGTTTACATTGACTACAAATGCTGTCGAATTCCATCGAATAATCACTACGGCGGATTTGGAAAAGGAAAAAGCTGGATGGAGCTATGATCGTAATGTAGCGCCTAATGGAGACGTCTGGGTACATTGTTGGCCTGATGATGAAAATTGTGGAATTTGTCCAATGATTGATCCTGGTGGAATGGCTGATCCAACAGATGAAACAGCATGTAATTATCTTATGGGTTTGGCAGAGGCCGACGCGCTATCAGGAAATTATACTGGATCATATTATGCAGCATATCAAGTTTCAGGAGAGCAAAATCTCAGACACTATTCGGTTATTATGACTTATAATAGCGTAACCGATGAGATTGACATGGCCTTTTCAAGAATCGATTAATTAATTATCATGAAATGGTTGGTATTTATATTTTTTTTAATTATTCAAAATGTTGTTAAATGCCAACCATTATTTTCGTTTAAAGATAGGGTATATCTTGAAAATTTTTACACAAATCACCCAGACTTTTATTCAAAAAATATTAATGTATGCAATAATCTTAAAGATAAAATTTATGTAATAGGAACTGATACTTTACTGGAGAACCTTCACATATTAATAAAAGATTTAAAATCAGGAATTGTTAAAAATCTTTATATGAAGTTACCCTACAAGGATAGTATTAAATCATTCCAAATCACAAATGCAAATTTTATTGATTCCTCACAACTTTTTATTGTTTTCGACAGAAAATATCTAATTCTTGTAAAAAATATTAATGATGAACTAAAATTAATAACCTCTTCAGTAATAAGAACATTTTATTCTCGTCCCTTTAATTATTATTATTATTATGGCGATAATTTGTACGGAGTATACCCAATAAGCAATTTAAATAAAAACAACGTTTGTTATTTTTTAAACGATTCTTTGGCAGTTTATGATCTTAATAAAAATCATGATAAGCTTATTTTTTATTCAGATTATTTTGATAATCCATTTTGGCATTTAAGTTTTTCATCATATTCAACAGGATATCAAAATTATCTATTTTTGGCAAATGCTTTAAAAAATGAAATAATATCTATTGAATTAATTAGGGAGAAAGTAACAACAATACGAAATCCAATAAAAGATTTTGTTGATATTAATTTCAGATTCTATGATTCAATAAAAAGGACTCACCCGGGAGTTCAGTTTGATTTGTCATTATCTAAAATTATGAAAAAAGATAAGGATTATAACTACATCTTTAAAGTTATTCCAAGAAATAGGAATGAAATTTGGCTAATTTGGAGAGGAGGATTACCTTCTCCATATCAAATACGACTTGATATAATTAAATATGACTCTTTATCAAAAGAATGGGTTAATTCCGGACATAAAATTAATTATCCATCATCAGAAGAAATAAAATCAAGTCAAAATTATCCGATAAATCCATTTTTTAATGTAACCAATATCTGTGATAACAAATTATTTGCTTTATCCTATGACAATATAGAATTTGTTCCAATTGGCAAAACTTATGAGGAAGTTAAATCTGAAATGAATAAACATCCGAAATCACTTAAACTTTTAGAATATAAAATATTGGAATGATATAAAGTAAAGGTTAAAACTTGAGGAAGTAGCTCAGGAAAATTTAGGTACAAATAATTTTATCCGTTTATTTAAAAGTAAGTTTATTAATTGGTTTACTTGAATTTCATCTGAGCATAATACAGATGGTCAGGATTTACAATGAGTTCTTGCCTTTGTGGATTAATTAACACGTCAATATCCTCTTCAATTCTACAGAAAACTTATATCTCAAAAATTTATTTATGGAAATCCGTTGCTAAACCCAATCCTCTTTTTTAAAAAATAGACGTTTACCTTTAGTCCCCGGGCTGTATTAGCTTTGGGTAAAAGTGAGCCGTTTTTATAAAAATTTAAAGTTTAAAAGTATTTTTATGGAAATTTTATTCCTTGTGCATCCACCTTTTAAATATAACATATGAAATACCTAATAATATTCTTTTTCTCCATTTGGGGTTTGTTTAGCAAATCGCCTGAGCCAAAAATTCTTTTTAAAGGAACCGTGAAAGACAATGCCACAAAAGAGGTGTTAATAGCTTGCGAAGTTTCGGTCAAAAATTTAACCTCGGGAGCAACTTTTAAAACATTGACAGATACAAAAGGCAATTTTGAATTGACCCTTACACCGGGAAAGTTTAAAGTTAATTATAACTATATCGGGTATAACACCTTTGCTGAATCTTATAATGTAAATCCTAAAAGGGATACTATAATTAGCAAGAAAATAGTGTTAACAGAAAAGAAGAAAATTAAAGAGGACTCAACAATTGTAAAAACAGAAGAGAAAAAATTAATAGAAACAGATGCTATAGAAGTTATAAAATTTACCCCAAGCAGGGGCGGAGCAAAGGAGTACTATGCTTCACCGGCACCATCGCTATCTTACACAAGCAGTGGTTCGGCAACTAGCGCAGCCATGTCATTTGAAGATATTTCAAGTGAAGGAGTTTCAGGAGACAGAGTGACTTATGCCTCAGGGGTTATAAACAGCGATGTAAAAGCCGGAACCTTAACAGCCGGTGAAATAAATGATTTTAGTAAATGGAGTCTTTGGGAAGACTTGAGCAAAGGTGAATTAAACTCTTTTATTACCTATTGGGGTATTTTACCAAAACATCGGTTCAGTGTTCAGATTACCAATGAAAGCAAGTCGCCGTTAACCGATATCAAAGTAATTCTTAAAGACCCTTTTGGTAAAACTATTTGGCAAAGCCATACCGACAACACAGGAAAAGCAGAGTTGTGGGCCAATTTGTATGATTCAACCGATTTGAAAAAAGGCAAGTACACTATTGAGGCAATATACAATGGCAAACCCTTTGTAATTACTGATGCTTCGGGATTTAATCAGGGAATAAATAAGCTGATAATTCCTGCGGCTTGCAAGCAGCCTTTAAATATGGATATTGTTTTTGCTGTGGATGCCACAGGCTCTATGGGGGATGAAATCCGTTATCTGCAAGCTGAATTGTATGATGTAATAGAAAAAA
>CAMDGU010000085.1 GCA_945897885.1 Chitinophaga pinensis | reverse complement strand
TGGCTATTCGCTTCATTTATAGTCATAATAATAATGTAAAGGTAATAGTTGACGGACATATAATTATCGTTTTTATAAAAAAATTGCCGTCGGTTTAAACCGACGGCAACAAATATTGCAACTAAAAATTCAACCTACAACCCAGCTA
Organism: Chitinophaga pinensis; assembly: GCA_945897885.1. Classification (GTDB taxonomy): domain Bacteria; phylum Bacteroidota; class Bacteroidia; order NS11-12g; family UBA9320; genus JABWCE01. The sequence goes on along the minus strand of CAMDGU010000085.1, from coordinate 7,349 downwards.
TTGTTTTTCCTTTTGGATACCGAATTTGGTAGGTAAAGGTTATTTTCTTGGTATCTTTTACTTTCAATTTCACCTTCCATGTTAATTTGCCAGTAGCTTCATCTAAGGTAGCTCCACTGCTTTCAAACAAATATACTCTTATTTCATTGGTTCCTGCAACTATAGATGCGTTTATCATTAATCGAATTTATCAAAGCTACATTTTCATTATTTACAAGTATCAGCTTTGTCAACATCTGCTTGGTTAAATCGATATGTAAATTCAAAATAGTAATCTTCTAATTTTCTACTTGTATAATTACTTATACCTCTTGGTCCCTCACCTTCGCGTGAACTTGTTATAAATAAGGTATCACATAGCAAATCGCCATAATAAACAATAAATGGCCTCAAAAGAGGTATAAAATCTTTTGCCTTAGGGTTTTTACCTCCCTCACTTTCTTCCTCAAAAATTTTGGTCTCTCCTGGATTTAAATTATACTTAGACCATTCCGTAGAATCACGAAAATAGAAAATCTTATGCCCTGTTTCGTTAATATAAATCCATCGAGACTTAACTGAATAATCAGTTTGGCCACAATTATTAAGTGTTAGCAGAAGTATTAAACTACCACCAATGATCAAATACCGCATCCACATTGTTTTCTGTTGCATTGTTTGTATCTTCTTTAAGATTGTCTCTCCAGCCATATAATGTTTTTTCACCTACTAAAGCATCCTGAATTTGTTTTATAGTATAATCTGTAACCGCTTCTCCATCATCAGAATTCCAGCCAAAATTTAAAGGAGGGCCTGATGTCCCTTCCATCGTTGGGTTATCAATAAGATCCATAATAATATTACTATAGTCAGGATTTGTATATGATTTTCCTTTGTGCAAAGGGTACTCAAGGCGGGTTAATGCATACGAAATACCAACGGCAAATGTTTCATGAACAACGTATGAGGAAGGACTACCTTGAAAATAATAGTAATCGGTGTAACTTACCAAATTCCAATGTGAAGCATGTGCTAATTCATGAAGGGTAGTAGAAAAAATTTCTTCGCAATCGTGATTTCTTTTAAATATTTTTATTTCAGGCAGGGAAAGAACTTTTCTAGCCATAATACATTGACCATTTAAATTTACATCATCCCAATCATAAGCACCTATTGTCATTCTTCCCCATTGCTCATTTTTGCGGGGTGGTCTGGCCAAATCCTCTATTGCCTCATAGTAATATCGATGCGCTGCTCTATGAATAATTGCATACAATCGCGAATAACCTGAAGATATATTAAGATTCCAACTCGATTTTTGTTCAGGACCATTAAAATAAGCCTGCCCCACTCGCTTGTGTCGAATTTCAAAATCGCTTCTTTCCCATTTTATTGTATAGTTTACTGGGTATCTGAATTGGTGTCCTACATTAAAATTTCCATTAATATCTGTTATAGCCTCCCTTATTTCAAACCATCGACGAGCATGAACTTTTACTCCCCTTAGTTTAACAGTGGTAGCAGGGCTAAAAGTATTATCTTCCATCCTAATTGTTCCTGATGGCGTCCATTTGTTAGGAAGAGATAAAAAAAGTTCACCACCTGACGTCATATTTTCTAAATGATCTAAGGTATCATAATTGCCCGTTAGTTTTAAGGCTTCATCAATAAGTAAAGTTATACATCCATCAAAATCGTTACCATCATATTGAGTTAACTCAGGATCTTCTTCTGGTAAGTATAATTAAGCCAGAACTTCGTATGGAACATCCGGTAGTTCTTTGTCTTTCAAAACACACGCCCATTGATAGTTAGGTTGTCCCTCTGATAATGAAGAATCTCTATAGTAAGTACCTGCTTTGGTTAATTTTCTATCAAGAGGATAGTCAAATAATATTAAAGTTGAATCTTGAATTAACTTTATGTATGCCGCCGAATCAGCAGGTATAAATTTAATATATTCATGTGTTACTCGAATATTAAATATACTTGTGTCGCAATCCATCTGATTATGAGCATAAAGTTCATTTAACGCCAATTGCATATTGGCTAAAGTATAAGGATTAGGGGTTGCAGGGGCAAATTCCATCAATCCTTCTGAACCCTCTTCGGTTTCTAGAGATTGTGGATTTAGATTTACAGATTGGAATTCTTCAATCCTATCTTTATGACAGGAAACTATGGAATAGCATAGCATAGCCATTATTATCAAGTTATTTTTCATTTTGATTAACTTTACTACAATGCTAATTGCTTTTATTATTAATTCCTAATCGTTTTTAAACACTGTTTTATTAAAAATGCTTTTATAAACCCGCAATCGTTTTCCCTTTTGGATACCGAATTTGGTAAGTAAAAGTTATTTTCTTGGTGTCTTTTACTTTCAATTTCACCTTCCATGTTAATTTGCCGGTGGCTTCATCTAAGGTAGCTCCACCACTTTCAAACAAGTCTACTCGTATTTCATTTGTACCAGTAACTATCGGAATTTGATCTTCCAATACTATTTCTACAGGTATATTTTTGGTGTTGCGAACCACTATTTCAATCGTTCTGGTTTCTACCTTATCATCGGCAAATATTTTTTCTTTAACATCCTCCTTTATCTTTTTACGGGTAATAGCTATCGTTTTATCACGACCCAGATTTACGTTTAATGTATCTGAAGTGGTAGAGGCATCCAAATACATTTCACCTACATAACCACCGTCAAAATAAAGTCGTGCATTGCCGGGCAGAATATTCATATCCTCCCAACCGGTAACTTTAGCCATCAAAAACGCATCGGTACATACCTTTGGAACAGCTGCAAACTCCATAATCATTGGCACTTCCTTTTGATTTATTAAAACCTTGTGCATTTTACCATCGGCTGCTATGGTGTAGTTCAATTTTATTTCATACTCGGTTCGAATAATGCTTTCGGTTATCTGAACATAATTTTGAACGTATTTTTGATCTTCTTCCACATCATCATAGCCGTCACTATTACTTTTTTTCTTAATAGATAAGCTCTCCATCTGCATTGGAACCCTTGCATTCGAAAGGGTTTTTGATATCCTATCATTTCTTAAATATTCCATAAAACTTAAATACCATGGACTCAATTCGGGTTTAACATTGGTTTCTGTTGGGTTGCTGGTACTTAGCGTTAAAGGCACACTGGTCCATTCCACTCCTGTGGATTGGGTAACATTGGCAAAATATTTTAAGTTGAAATTATTGGTAGATGATGTAGCTTGTAAATCATATACCGGCACCCAACTGGCATTTTGCACAAAATAATTAAAGTTAACCTGAGTTGTAGTGGCAGCATCACAAAAAAGTGTAACAACTACCTGATTTACTTGCTGAGCAGCCGTTCTGTTAAAAACCTCCTGTCCGGATTGAAGTAATAGCAAAGAACTATAACGTGTGTCAAGTTTGTTTTTTTGCTTTTGAAGTTTTGCTTTCATGCGTTCCAGTTTCAGGCTTTGTTCGTAAATGGAATTAAGTTTTTCTTTTAAAAATGCCATACCATCGCGCAATGTTGGTAATGAATCACGCAATTGTTGGCCCTTAATAATTCGGTTATTCATCAACATACTTTTTTCTGTTTCAAGCACATACACTTTGTTATCAATGTCTTTCATAGCATAGGCAATATCCTCCAATGAGTCCAAAACATTTTCTATTTCCTTATCGTATTTCCGGGTGGCTATCGCTTTTTCCTTATATTTTATCTGATGTTTCACTTCCATTACCACGGCTCCTTTGCTGGCCGCCTGCAATGATGCCACATTGATGTAAGGAGAAATATTCTCAAAAATAAGTTCGTTGTTTCCGGCTTGAAGAGTCACATTTTCATTGTAATATAAATGGGCTCCCTGAAGATACACAGTTACCTTTTGCAGTTTTGGAGTATAAGTCTTTGGAGATTGAGCTAACGTTGAGAAACCAAAGCTTAATAAAATTAATAAAACATACATTTTAGTATGGCGGTTGCGTTTTGATGATGGGTTCATGGCGTTTAAATTTTAAATGTTTAGAAGGTGGATGTCATTTATTTTAAAATTCCATAAACGCTTGGATTTTTTTTTAATCTTTGCCAAAAATGACGCTCAAAATAAACCATCAAACCGACGATGAACTGGTAATACATTACCGGACAAGCGGCGATAAGATGGCTGTTGGCGAGCTTTTTAAACGGCATTCCTTAATGTGTTTTGCTGTTTGCAATAAATACTTAAAAAATGAAGAAGCAGCTCAGGATGCAGCCATGAGCATATTTGAAAAATTATTTGAAGATCTAAAAAAACACGAAATTCAAAATTTTAAAAGCTGGCTTCATAGCGTGTGCCGCAATTACAGTTTAATGCAATTGCGCAAGCAAGAAATGAAAATGAGTAAAAATACAGTATACATAGACGATGAAAACTCGTTTATGGAATTGGAAAGTTTTTTGCATCAAGACATTACAGAATTAGATAAAGAACAAAAACTACAAACCCTTGAAAAAGCCATTAAAGAATTAAAAGACAAACAACGGGAATGCATTGAACTATTTTATTTGCAACAAAAAAGTTATGATGAAATATGCCAACTTACCGGATACAGTAACAACGACGTAAAAAGCAGCATTCAAAACGGAAAACGAAATTTAAAAATACTTTTGGGCAACAAAGATTTTATACTTTGGCTAACATTAATAACATGGACCAGCAATCTTGCATAACCGATACGCTTTGGTTTGACTATAGTAATAAAACACTAAGCCAACCCGAAATCGACATGATAAATCATCATGCCGAAACATGCGAGATATGTGCAGATATTAAGGAAGGTATTGATGCAATGAGTCAGTCTGAAATGTTAGAAAATACCGTAGCTACTATTAATAAAAAAGTTGATGACTATTTGGAACCCAAGCGAAAACTTGGGGTATTTTGGTATTGGAGTGCCGCTGCAATATTAATTTTTGGAATTGGGCTAAGTTGGTTTTGGGTAAATACAACCCAACCCATTGTTACAATTAATATAGATTCAATATCTATGGCCAAGCAAACGGAAGAAAAATCAGAAATAAAAAATAAGCCAAATATTGACTCTAGCGAACCGGAACATAAAGAGATTCCCTTGGCCATAAATGAAACCCAACCTGTTAAACAGGTTCCTGTTTTTGAGAATAAAGACAGACAAGACGATGCTAAAATGCAGGTGGAAGAAGATATGGGAAAAGGCAGCATGGATGATTTGGACAAAATAACTGAAACCAAAAAATTACCCGACACAACACATTATGTTATTACACCTCCCATAGATACTGTTCCTCGTGGAGTTACGTTGGCTTTTGAAAATTTGGTAACCACAGGCAGTTATTCAAATACTGCCCCACCATCAATGGAAAGCTATAGCTTGGATAATGTTATAGTTAAAAAATCTGAAAACTATACCTTTACAGAAGCTGAAGAATCAAAATCGGCTAACAGAAAAAAAGTAAATACATCTTCTCGAAAAACCACGTCTTTACCTGCGCCAATGAGTAATTCTAACACCAACGGAGCGGCTAACAATTATGCTATATCCAAATATTTAAACCTTAATGACTCAGCTAATTTTGCATTAGCTAGAGCCAATTTTACCCAAAATAATTTTACCCAATGCCTTGAATCTTTAAAAAACATAACCTCCAATCCTGCCTCGCTTTATTATGAAGAAGGATTATTGCTAAAAGCAAAAGCCTTAATAAAACAAAAGAAAAACAAAGAAGCTAAATTAGTTTTGAGAATAACTATTGCCTTAAATGGTATCAGAAAAAGTGAAGCAGAAGAGATATTGAAGGAGTTAAAATAGGATTTAAAATTATTGTTTCGAAAACGCTTTGTTACTGATAAAGGTGTAATCGGTAAATGTCTTTAAAAAATTAACCAAATCCGTTTTTTCCTGAACAGTTAATTTTAACCCATATTCCTTTCCTGCTTTGGTCATAATGGGATCAATGGTTTCTGAAAGTTTTACTCCCGAATTGTAATGTTCTACCACTTCTTCCAAGGTTTTAAAGCGTCCATCATGCATATATGGAGCTGATAACTCGATATTTCGTAGGGTTGGTACTTTAAATTTTCCTTTATCCTGAGGGTCGTGAGTTATTTTATATCTGCCCGAATTTACAGTAGTAAAAACTGAATCCAAGCCTATATTTCTAAAGGTATTATCGGTAAATAGAGGAGTAGAATGGCAATGAAAACAATCACCTCTTTCGGTATTAAAAAGCAAATAACCGTTCATTTCCGATTGGGTTAACGATACCTCTCCCCTTGTAAATTTATCAAATTTTGAGTCGGCAGAAACCAAAGCCCTAAAAAATTGTGCTAACGAAAATGCTACATCTTTTCTTGTAATGGAATCTACCCCATAAGCCTTCTTAAATAAGGTTTTGTAACTCTCATTCCCATTTAATTTTGATACATTAGTATTAAAGAATTTACCTACTTCAAACATCATAATATCCTCCATACTGCCAGATACTTCTCCATTCCATAAAAAATTGGTTGCCCAAGCAAGGTTGGCATGCACCAAGGCATTGGATTGATAGGTTGTAAATCCACTGGATTGGCTGTGACATTGGCCACATGCCCGGCCATCGTTAGAAATAATAGTATCGTAATATAATTTTCTTCCCAACTCTATTCCTTCCACCGTCATTGGATTGTGCGGATTAAATGCAATTGCAGGGAACCCTTTTGGAACGGTTATAATATAGGGTGTAGTTTTACAATCAGTAGTTTGTGGTGCTGTTATATCTTTTTTGCAAGCATAAAAAAACATAACAACAGATACCAAAACCATCAAAATACTGACCGTTCTTTTAGTTAATTGAAAATACATCTTTACCGTTTTTAGAAAGTTTTAACATGGCTGCAGACAACCCCATAGAGTAATTTCCATCTACTTCAAAATCATAAACTGCAGGATTCGCATACCATTCATTTATATTCATGGTTAGGGTTTTGGCTAGCAAATCACCATCAATACTGATAGGTGTTGCTAATTCTGCCTTAACAAGATTTGGATTTTTACCCAAATGCATAGCATACCCATATTGTTTTTGATTGGCCTTGGCTAAAAAATAACCTTCCATTTTCATAAAATGGTACCCCCCGCCCATGGCATCAGGCCAAGCCATATTAATATTATCCAAGGAATTGGGCAGGGCATTTGTTTTATTCAAAATAGAATCAAGACCTATATAAAAAGTAACAGAGGTATAATTGCCCTTTGGGATATTATCAATTGTTATAAAATTAGTTTCAGGTTTTTGTGCATTAATATAGAACACAGCATTGGTTGAATAGGATGAACCATCCGATTTATTAAAGGCAATATTTGAA
>CAMDGU010000084.1 GCA_945897885.1 Chitinophaga pinensis | reverse complement strand
TGATAATGATCAAGCATTTAGCCAGCACGAGAAAATTGCTAAAGCACTTAAGATTAAAACCTATTTCACCAGACCATATACCTCCCAAGATAAAGGAACAATTGAAAATAGAAACGGAGTAATCAGATTGTTTTTTCCTAAGAAAACAGTTTTTAATCTCATTGAAAAAAAGGAAATCAAAAGGGTTGAAAATGAAATTAATAATAGACCAGTAAGAAAATTTGGTTATCTAACCCCAAATGAAGTATTTTTACATCCAAGATAAGTGTTGCACTTATCTGTTGAACTCAGCTTTCCTCACTTTAACCTTTTTACCTTAACCTTTCCATGCCAACAGCTATCCGCACCGAAAACCTCTCCAAAATATACCGCCTGGGAGAAATAGGCACCGGCACCATTAGCCGCGACCTAGAGCGTTGGTGGGCCAAAATGAGAGGCAAGGAAGATCCGTTTTTAAAAATAGGGCAGGCAAACGACCGGGCAGTAAAAGGCGATAGTGATATTGTATACAGTTTAAGGGATATAAATTTTGAGATACAACAAGGCGAAGCTGTTGGAATTATTGGGAAAAACGGTGCAGGAAAAAGTACCTTACTTAAAATCCTCTCCCGGGTAACCTCCCCTACCACCGGCAAAATTGAAATAAAAGGACGGATAGCCAGTCTTCTGGAAGTAGGAACAGGCTTTCATCCGGAGCTCACAGGCCGTGAAAATATATACCTCAACGGCGCCATCCTTGGCATGCGAAAAAAAGAAATAACCCGAAAACTGGATGAAATCATCGATTTTAGCGGTGTGGAGCGGTACATTGATACGCCTGTAAAACGCTACAGCAGCGGCATGTATGTGCGATTAGCCTTTGCGGTAGCCGCACATTTGGAAAGTGAAATTTTAATAGTAGATGAAGTGCTTGCTGTTGGCGATGCGGAGTTCCAAAAAAAATGTCTAGGAAAAATGGGTTATGTGAGTAAAAATGATGGTAGAACGGTATTATTTGTGAGTCATAACATGAACGCTATCAAATCACTTTGTCAAACAGCTATACTTTTAGAAAATGGAAAAATTATTTCAAAAGAAATTACAGATATTGTTGTTAAAAAATATTTGGGCGGAAACTCTGAGTATCTAAATTTCAGAAAAATAAATCAAACAAAAGAAGGATTCCAAATGATAAATTTTGGGATTAGAAACAATGATAGCTTATTTGAAGATTTAATTCTTTGTGATAAAGAAATTGTTTTTGAAATTAAGTATACTAACCAAACAAATTATGACTGCATATACTTCAATATTAAAATTAAAGACGATGAAGGCAGATATTTTATGGTAACAACATCACATAATAGTTTAAATCTCGTTCAAACTGGAATAAATAAAACTGCTATTATGAGCATCCCTTCTGGGTATTTCAATGAAGGTACTTTTACTGTTGATTTAATGGTACTTAACATAGACAAAAGAGGCTACAATACTTTATACAATGAAGCTGATGTTCTTATATTTCAATTACAACCATATCAAAAAGAAATAGGTACTTGGATGGGTAAAGAAGTTGGATATATTTTACCTCAATTTAATTGGTCATCAAAATGATAAACGTAACCAAAACATTTTTTCCTCCACTAGATGAATATACAAAGCAACTTGAACGCATTTGGAAAAACAAATGGCTAACTAACAGAGGACAGCTGGTATTTGAATTAGAGGAAAAGTTAAAAGAATATTTAGGTGTTTCTAATATTCTAATCACAAATAATGGAACAATTCCGTTACAAATTGCTCTTAAATTATTAGGAAATGGTGGAGAAATTATTACAACTCCATTTAGTTATGTGGCAACAACTGCTGCAATTGTTTGGGAAAATTGCACTCCGGTTTTTGTTGATATTCATCCAGAATATTTAACCATTGATGAATCATTAATTGAAGCTGCAATTACACCTAAAACTACTTGTATTTTAGCGACACATGTATTTGGAAATCCATGTAACGTGGGAGAAATTGACAGAATTGCAAAAAAGTACAATTTAAAAGTAATCTATGACGCCGCACATTGTTTTGGGGTAAAATATAACGGGAAATCGATCTTTGAATATGGTGACGTCAGCACCTGTAGTTTTCATGCAACTAAACTTTTTCATACAGGTGAAGGTGGGGCAATATTTTGCAAAGATAAAGGACTAAGACATAAAATATTTTATAGTCATAATTTTGGACATAATGGCCCGTTAGCCTTCCACGGATTAGGCATTAATGCAAAAATTTCTGACTTACAGGCAGCTATGGGATTGTCGGTATTGCCGTATCTGAATAAAATACTAACTGAAAGAAAAAAGGTGGTTGATTACTATAATAACCACCTTAATTTATCAAAAATTCAAGTATTAAAAATAAGAGAAAATACAAACTGGAATTACAGCTATTATCCTGTTATTTTAGAAAGTGAAAGTACGCTATTAAATGTTGAGGAAATACTCAATGAAAATCAAATTTTTCCTAGAAGATATTTTTACCCCTCATTAAATACTATCGAATATACGAATGGGCAAAAAATGCCAATTTCTGAAAGTATTGCATCAAGAATTTTATGCTTGCCTCTATATGATTGCTTAAATGAAGCGACAATATTTACTATTTGCAACCACATAAATAAAGAATAGAACTTTAATAACACATAATAATAAACAATGAAAGATTTAATTATTTTGGGTGCAGGAGGCTTAGGCCAAGAGGTAGCTTGGTTAGTGGAAGAGATAAATCAATCTGAAAAAAAATGGAACTTATTAGGATTTCTTGACTCCCACCCCGATGTTGAAGGTAAATTTTTTATAGGATACCCTGTTCTAGGTCCATTCCATTTAGCAAAAAAATATAAAAATTGCCATTTTGTTGTTGCATTTGGCGATCCAAGGCTTAGGGAACAAACCGTTAATATTGTTAGTAAATATAATGTAAAATGGGCTAACTTAATTTCACCTACTGTTATCTTACATAGTTCCAATAAATTAGGAAAGGGTATTGTTATTGGTAGACAAACGGATTTAACTCTTGATTGCGAACTTGAGGATCATACAATGCTCAATATTCACGTCGTTTTAGGGCACAAAGTTAAAATTGGAAAATTTTCTATAATTAGCCCAAATGTCACAATTAATGGTGGGGCCACGATTGGACACACATGCTCAATAGGTGCAAATGCATTTGTTAGAGATATAATAATAGGGGATTATGTCACTGTAGGTGCAAGTTCTTGTGTAGTTGCAAATATTGAAAGTAATTGTGTTATTGCTGGAGTGCCGGCCAAATTAATAAGAAAGGGAGCTCCAGTTAAAAGCGTCACTACCTCCCTAAGAAATAAAACCATTCTTTAATGAATAATATTTTGGTAAGTATTTGCATGTTAACTTATAATCACGAAAAATATATTCAAAACGCAATTGAAGGAGTTTTAATGCAAGAAACAAATTTCGAATACGAATTGATTATTGCAAATGACTCTTCTTCTGATGGTACAAATGTAATTATTCTTGAAATTATTGAAAATAATAAACAGGGCTATAGAATAAAATATAGTAATAATGAACAAAATAAAGGCACGATGACCAATTTCTTATTTGCATTAGAACAGTGTAGTGGAAAATACATTGCCTTATGTGAAGGAGATGATTTCTGGACAGACCCTTACAAATTGCAGAAACAGGTCGATTTTTTAGACAAAAATTCCGATTACTCTTTTTGCGGACACGAAGTTGATATTTATAATGAGTATATAAAAAATAAAATTGGGAAATATGCTTCTGGAAAAAGCACTTTTGGATTAAAAGATACAATTCTGGGACCTCCTATGCATACCTCTTCTTTGGTTTTTAGGAACAATTTTAAATTACCTGCTAGCATTTCCAGATTACCAGCTGGAGATGATGCTCTAGAGTGTATTTTGGCTTCAAAAGGGCTTGCTTTCTCGTTTCCAGAAACGATGAGTGTTTACCGGTTATCCGAGGTTGGAACTTGGTCTACTCTCAGTCAAATTGAAAAAAATCATATAATTTTAATTGTTCAACTTTGGATACTTAGAAATTTCCCATTGCTAATAATTAAACAAACCAGACGTATCAATGATTTAATTCAATTAATAAAAAAAGAAAAAAAATCATTAATTACGTCCTTAATTTTAAAAGATAAATTTACCATATTCTTTGCAATTGTATTTTACAAATCATATACATATACATCTTATATAAAAAATAAACTATTTCCGAGATGATTGAGAATATAATATATAAGAATTTGCTTTTATCAGTAATTATAAGGGCAGAATATAAAAAAGAGGGGATTTCATTTTTTACACCCGATAATTTTTCACAACAATTGGGCTACATGAACCGTCCACAAGGCTATGTAATACCGCCACACGTTCACAATCTTGTACCTCGCAAAGTTTCATTAACTCAGGAGGTTTTATATATTAAGTCAGGAAAAGTACGGGTTGATTTTTATGACGATGATAAAAACTATTTGCAAAGTTCCATACTGCTACAAGGTGATGTGATTCTTTTGGCTCACGGCGGCCATGGTTTTGAAATGCTGGAACAATCTGAAATGATTGAAATAAAGCAAGGCCCATATTGTGGTGAAGAAGACAAAGTGAGATTTGAGCATATTGAACCGCACAAAGTCGATTTAAAATAAAATATTTATTCCTGCTTAAATGAAAAAAATAAAAGAATTAATTAAACGTACAATTGAAAGTATTTTATCTCCAATAAATAAAAGTTTAAACAAACTTGACCAACTTAGTCGTATTAATACTGCACTTTCTAGAGCTTCTGCTACAGCTGCATTAAGGGTATTAGAACCGACAAATCCTATTTCATGGGAATTCAGTGGATTCAGTCAGAATGGAGAAGATGGTATACTCGATTACCTTTCAAGAAAATTAGTAAAAAGTAATAGATACTTTATAGAGATAGGTGCTTCTGATGGGATAGAAAACAACACAGCTTGGTTTGCACATGGGAGAAAATTTAGCGGTCTAATGATTGAAGGTAATCGCCTAACTGTAGATCGAGGGCAAGCTGTTGCTCACTTTGCCACAGACTTACGTTGGTTGTTTGTAAACAAAGAAAATATTAATACTCTGATAGAATGGACCGTTTATAAAAACCCGGATATTTTTTCACTCGATATTGATGGTAACGATTTTTATATTGCTAAATTAATATTTGAAGCAGGTTTTAGACCTAAAATATTTATTGTGGAATACAATTCAGCTTATGGTCCTACCGAGGTGAAAACTGTTGTTTATGATGAAGATTTCAACTTAAAACATATGCATTCAACCCAACTTTATTATGGTGTTTCCATTTCAGGTTGGAAAAATTTTTTCAATGGGCATGGCTACAAATTCGTAACGGTTGACTCAAATGGTGTAAATGCAATATTTATTGATCCAAGTGAATTTGATGAAAGTTTTGTTGAGCATTTGCAAGGATTAGATTTTGTAGAAAATTTTTATCAGATGAAAAAATTTAAATTTGGTTGGGAAAAACAATATGACCTTATTAAGGAAATGGAATATTACACTATTCATTAATCATAACCTCAACCTCAAAAATGATACCAGTAAATACTCCCCTTCTCAACGGTAATGAACTAAAATACCTAACCGAATGTATTGAAACCGGTTGGATATCGAGCGAAGGGCCATTTATTAAAAAGTTTGAGGAAAACATGGCTACCTATGTGGGTCGAAAGTTTGGGATTGCCGTTTCCAATGGCTCAGCGGCCTTAGATATTGCCGTAAAAGCGATTGGTATTAAGGAAGGGGATGAAGTTATACTGCCCACCTTTACCATTATTTCTCCTGCTCAATCTATAGTCTATGCCGGAGGTAAACCCATCTTAGTGGATGCCGATGCCGCTACCTGGTGTATGGATGTAAATCAAATTGAAGCAAAAATAACACCCAAAACAAAGGCAATTTTAGCAGTTCATATTTACGGTTTTCCAACCGATATGGACGCCATAATTGAACTGGCCAACAAATATAAGCTCGCCATTATTGAAGATGCTGCCGAAATGCACGGGCAAACCTATAAGGGTAAAATGTGCGGCAGTTTTGGGCACATAACTACTTTTAGTTTTTATCCCAATAAGCACATTACCACCGGCGAAGGTGGAATGCTAATGACAGATGATAAAACACTGGCCGAAAAATGCAGAGCCTACCGCAACTTATGCTTTAAGCCCGAACGCCGTTTTGTGCATGATGAGCTGGGATGGAACTACCGAATGACCAATTTGCAAGCTGCTCTAGGTGTGGCTCAACTCGAAAAAATCGAGCAACATATTGTTAGAAAACGAGAGATTGGAGCACTTTACAATCACTATTTAAACGGCACGCCCGGCATTGAATTAATGCCTGTGCAAACAGATTATGCCGACAATATTTACTGGGTGTATGCCATTATCAGTAAGCACAAAACAGCTATTGAGCTAATGAAACAACTTGGAGAAAAAGGCATAGGTACAAGGCCGTTTTTTTACCCCATGCATTGGCAACCTGTATTTAATAAAATGGGATGGTATGCCAATGAACAGTATCCTGTGGCCGAACGAATAGCGGAATACGGATTTTATTTGCCCAGCGGATTGGGTATTACGGATGATGAAATTAAAGAGGTTTCTGAAACACTAAAATCTGTTTTAAAGGATTAAAAAGAAAAGAGTTTGCAGAACGGTATCTCAGTACAAATATTCTTATAAATTTAAAATCCCCCCTGTTTCAAACTTCATTTTTTCTTATCTTTGAAGTAGTGGTCAAACAAACCAAATATCATTTAGCAACTGAGATTGACAAGCTTACCAATAGTATTGTTAATACGATTTCTGGTGACAGTTTTCCAACTGATATTCACCCTTTCGGGAAAGTAGATATTAAAAACACTTCAAAGAAAAATGGTTGGCTTTTCAATTGGGATGCTGAATATAAATTAACTGATAGACAAGTTTACAAACTGACAATTCGGAATAATCCGGAAATAGTTCAAGGACTATTAAGTATCAGTGACAACGGAGACCATTACTATTTGCATTTAGTGGAAAGTGCACCTTTTAATTTAGGTAAGGACAAACTTTACGAAGGTGTTCCCGGAAATTTGTTCGCCTTTACCTGTAAATCCTCATGGGACAAAGGTTATCAAGGTTTCGTATCTTTTACTTCAAAGACAAAGTTGATTTAACATTATGAAAATGCATTAGGGGCAGTTCATGTTGGTGGACATAAAATGGTAATCTATCCAAGTGAGGCGTTGAAGCTTATTAGAAAATATTTTCCAATTTAAATAATAGACACATGGGATACATTAAAGAACCAAAAGGAATTGATTTCGTAGTCGACCCAACTCCATTGACTGTTGAAGACAGAAAAAAAATCAGCGATATCATTGCTCATTACAAGTCAACCGGACAAAAGATGCCACTCAGTAAAACAATGAGAGAACCTCGATATTCAAAGACCATCAAGAAAAAGGAAATAGCATAATTCAAAATGCAAAACCTTGGAAAAAAAGACGATCATTCTGCTAACAACAGTTATATTCGATGGTTTGTTTGTAGTATGGGAGAGTTTATACATCCAACTAAATTTGTCGACAGTTTGTAATTGGTTTTAAAATAGGAGAAAGCAAGTAATTACACACTATTCATTAATACAATAAATGCATTTTAAAGATTACGCAAACTATTACAATCTATTATACAAGGATAAAGA
>CAMDGU010000083.1 GCA_945897885.1 Chitinophaga pinensis | reverse complement strand
AACTAGCCTTTAAAATAAATCTTAACCATTTGGTTAATTTTTTTTAGTTATTATGAATTTTTCTTTGCTAATATTGTGTATAAAATCATCTGTAGAGCTATGAAAAAACATTTAACAATCGTTCATTTTATTATTTTATTAGGCATATTAACATTTCTTCTCCCAGTTAGAAGTTATGGCCAATTAAATGGGAACTATACCATTGATCCAACAAAATCTGTAAGCAGCACGAATTACAGAAATTGGGCTTCGGCCATTAGTGATTTATTAAGTGGCAGCAGGTCCGATGGCGGCTCAGCTCAGGGACCTGGTGTTAATGGTGCAGTTGTTTTCACAGTATATGATACATTATACGACAATACAGCAATTGAGTTAACAGCCATAAACGGGGCTTCCTATTCAAATAAAATAGTTTTTAAATCGGCCGGAGGCGATAGTTCTAAATGTAAATTAAGAATTACTTCAACAACAAGTAGTACCAATGATTATGTACTAATGCTGAATGGCGTTGATTATATAACCTTTCAGGAAATTGGTTTTGAAAGATCGGGAAACAATTTATACAGTACCGTTTTACAAATAGCCAACGATGCAGATAATAACAATTTTGTTCGGTGTTTCTTTAAGGGACGCAAAGTGCCAAGCAATTCAACAAATGGATTTCAATACGGAATAGGATCTTTAGTTTATTTTACCGGAAATGGAGATAGTATTAATTTTACTCAAAATAAACTAATTTACGGTTATAATGGTATTTACAATGCTAATTCATGCACTGCAATTACCTACTCTGCCAATAGTATTGATACCAGCGGTTCATCTGGAATATACACAACCCAGCAAACCTCGCTCAAACTTTTGAATAATACCTTTAATATGGGTGATTTTGGTGCAGGTAAAGGGCATTATGTTTCATATGCAATGCGAATTGAGACATCTCCTAGCATGATAATGGCAGGTAATAAAATATTTATGTATGCTACGAATGCATCCGTTTGCAGAGCTATCGTTATTGCCGCAATTACAAGTCCAAGCACTTCGCCAGCTTTGGTTTATAACAATATATTAATGAATAGTGCCGGAACAACCAGTTGCACAGGCTTTGCCATTTATGGTTCTAGCTATGTAAGTTTTCTCAACAACAATGTATTAATTACAAATACATTTGCTGATGGTGCTGCTTTCCACCTTTACCCGCCTGCTAATGGGGCATGTTCTTTTATTAAATTGATAAATAACAACCTTATTAATAAAGGAGGAGGATACGCAATTACAGTTCCTGATAATAATGGTAGCTCTAATTTGGATTCAGTTAATTTTAATAATCTTTATACTTCAGGAAAATATATTGGATTGTGGAATACAAACAAAATATCAAACCTTTCAAGTTGGAGGAGTACTACAAGTCGTGATGCTAATTCATTAAGTCTTGATCCCGGTTATCAAAGCAATACAGACTTACATGTATCTAATATTGGAATAAATGGTAAAGCCATACCATACAAAGCCATTACTATTGATATTGATGGCGACACCAGAGACCAAACAAATCCGGATATAGGAGCAGATGAGTTTTTTCCTATTGCTAATGATGCTGGAATAAGTAATTTAGACAGCCCTATAGTTTTTTGTGCTGGAAAACAATTTGTTAGAGCCACTTTTCAAAACTTTGGTTATGATACCATAAAAAATGTTGACATACTTTGGCAAGTTAATGGTTCAACTCAATCAACCTATAATTGGACAGGCAAATTGGCTCCAGGTGAATCATCCCCTTCAATTAATCTTGGGAGTTTTACCTTTAATTCAAATACAGCCTATAAATTTAAAGTTTGGACTAAAAACCCAAACAATAGTAATGATGGTAAAAATATAAATGACACCTTAAAAATATTACGATATCCAGCAATGTCTGGTAATTATACCATAGGCGATACGAGTGTGGCCGATTACCATTCTTTTAACGAGGCAATTTCTGCCATGACAGCTCGTGGCCTTTGTGGTGCAACTAATTTTAGGATATATAAAGGTAAATATACCGAACAATTAGGTTTTGGCACCTTACCAGGAATGGGTTCAGCTAGTCCAATAACTTTTGAAAATATAAATAATGATAGTACCTCAGTTATTATTTCACTTGCATCAACCACAGCTACAGGAACCAATAATGCAGCTGTTCAACTTCGAGGAGCTTCCTATATAACATTCAAAAAAATAACATTTGAGCGCACCGGTAGCAATACCTATGCCCAAGTAATCCATATTTTAAATGGTGCACATCACAATACTTTTTTAAACTGTCAAATGATTGGACTTATCTTAACTACAGCCAATGCAAGTGCCATTAATATTTGGTCGGATCAAGGCCAAGATAATTTTAATACTTTTAAAAAGAATTATATTAAGAATGGAAATATGGGATTGTTTTTTTCTGGAACTAGTACAGCGAAAGAGACAGGAAATGTGATTGAAGGAAATATTTTTGAAGGTAGTTTTAATAGCTCAATGCAATTGTTATATAATGATAGTGTATTGGTAAAAGGTAATAGGTTTTTAAATGTAAGAAGTCACTTAATTGGGAATTATGATCTCCAATTAAGTGACTGTGATAAAGGATTCAGAATAATAGGTAATTATTTCAATTCAACTAATACAGATACTTCATTATGGCTAAATGGATGCAATGCAACAAATGCAGATAATGGTTTTGTAGCTAACAATTCATTTGTTAAAATAAACGGAAAAGGAATTACAATGGACGGAGTAGACTATCTCAATGTGGTATTTAACAGTATATATTTCTCAACAAATCTTTCCAATAATATTTGGATATACTCTTCTACTGCAACTTCCACCAATATTATTTTAAAAAACAACAATATAGTAATGCTGGGTGGTCAAGCATTTTACATAACTACACCATCGCAAGTAGCAGCAAGTAGCAATAATAATCTTTTTATAAAAGGAGGACAATTTGCCTATTGGGGATCATCAGTTAGTAGTTTAGCTGATTTAATTTCGGCTTCAGGAATGAACTCCAATTCATTTTCTATTGATCCTTTTTTTATTTCAGCTGATTTACATATAAAAAATTATTTATTAAAAGGTAAAGCTCAACCGATTAGTGGTATAACTACTGATATTGATGGTGAAACAAGAAATTCATCAAAACCTGATATTGGTTCTGATGAATTTAAGTTGGTTTCAGATGATGCAGGAATGATACGATTAAGTAAGCCCGAAACCTTAGTGTGTGCAGGAACTTTAGATGTTGAAGTTGTATTTAAAAATTTTGGAGGTGATACTCTTAAATCATTAACAATTAACTGGAGTATAAATGGAGTTGCACAAACTCCATATGTTTGGTCAGGTAAGTTAATTTCTCAGGATACAGCTAAAATTGTTATTGGAAATTATAATTTTTCATCCACTTATAATCCTAGATTTATAATTAAAGGAATCAAGCCAAACGGCAAATCTGATGGCATTTCCTTTAATGATTCAATAATTGTAAACCGTTCACTTAGGGCGCTGCCAGCAGCTAATGCCGGGCCTGATATGAAAATTTGTGCAGGAGAATCTGTGGTGCTTGGTTCTGCTCCCGGAACCGGACTTACTTATAAATGGCTTACAATTAATAATTCTTTATTGGCAACAACTTCAGACATAACCGTAAAACCAACTACCAAAACAAAGTACATTTTAGAGGTAACTAACACTAACTTTGGGTGCATAAACAGAGACACCGTTGAAATTGATATTACAACAAGACCAACTGCTGATGCGGGAACTGATAAAACAATTTGCCCTAACAATACCGTTCAAATAGGCACATCTCCTCAGTCAGGATTCACTTATAATTGGAGAAGCATTCCGTCAGGTTTTAACTCAAATAAATCAAATCCTACGGATGTGCCTTCAACCACAACCAAGTATATAATTGAGAAAACAGTAACAGGTACAAGTTGCAGTGATTTAGATACTGTTATGGTAAATGTATCTTCAATACCTACACCAGCAATCCAGGGATTAGATAATTTATGTAACGGAAATACTTTGAATTATACTACTGTTTCCAATAGCGGAAACATTTACAGTTGGCAAGTTTCTGGAGGTACTATTATTGGAGGTCAAAACACAAATAGCATTAATGTAAAATGGAATACCTCCGGTATTGGTATACTTAGAGTTATTGAAACAAATTCCAGTTCTTGCAAAGATTCGGCATTCTATTATGTTACCATTTCACCAAATCCAACAGCTAATTTTAATATATCGGGACAATGTTTAGGAAGTATTAGTAATTTTAAAAATTTAAGCACCGACGCTCAATCTTCCTATTGGACATTTGGTGACGGAACTTCTTCCGTTATTAAAGACCCTACACATACTTACGCCGAAGCTATTAGTTATAATATTACTTTGATAGTAAAAAATGCTGTTGGATGTCCGGATACAGTAACACAGTTAATTCCTATAGAACCTTTACCAATGGTTTCTTTCACTCATTCTGTAAAACCAAATAATACAATAGATTTTAAAAATTCATCCACCATTAACTCGGGAAGTATAAACAAATGGAGCTGGCAATTTGGTGATGGGGATACTTCCAGTATTGAAAATCCTTCACATAAATATGCTTCTTCTGCCAGCACTTTTGTAACCTTATGTGTAAAATCATTAGTAGGTTGTGAAAGTTGTACAACTAAACTTGTAGGATTTGCAGATGTTCGTAATGCCTCTTTTGACAACGAATTAAAAATCCAACCCAATCCAAGTTCAGGCGTATACTCCATTACTGCATCTCAAAAGGTGCATTCCATTAAGGTACTAAATTCAATAGGACAAGTAATTAAAGTAATTTACCCATCAAGCAAAGAGATAAATCTAAATGTTATGGATGAACCAAACGGTGTTTATTATTTAAAAATAGATTTGGAAACCGGCGTGCAGAATTACAAACTAATAAAGCAATAATCAATAAGTTATTTTACAATTTTCTAAAGGCAGACTCTTAATCCGGTCTGCCTTTTTTTCTAAATAAAATGAAATTCATAAAATTACTTATCCTAACGTTTTTTCTAGTTTTTTCAACTAATTGTAGAACGCAAAGTATCTCTCCAAATCCCGATAAAAACCCGGTAAAAGCTATGTTTTTTCAAAGGTATTTGCATATTAGGAGCTTGCTTCCAACTCTAAATTTTAAAATTAAAACACAACTTTTTCATTTTAGCACGAAATACGTCTCACCTTTAAATAAAAAGAGTTGGCACCTTACTTTTGAGGATAATTTTGATAGTATTAACAAAGAAAAATGGAGATTAGGTCAGCCTTGGGGTTATTTTCATGAAGCTTCTTTACATCAGTATCATGATAAAAATAATGTCATTTCTAAGACCGGATATCTTTATCTGCAGGGAAAGTATAATCCTAAAGAATTTAAACTAAAAGATTCATCAATTACCATCCCTTATAGCATAGGATTAATAAACTCTGATATATCTTTTATGTAGAAATACGGTTACTTCGAAATTCGTTGTAAAAACCCATTGGGGCCTGCAACATGGCCAGCCTTTTGGCTAACCGGAGCTCATCGATGGCCGCCAGAAATTGATATTTTTGAGATGTATGGAAAAAAAACAGGTAAACGAATTCACAAACAAATTTCCTCTATTCATTATGGAATAAGCGGTCATAAATCAAGAGGAACTTTAATTAGAAAAATATGGCTACCAAAGGATACAGATACTGCTTTTCATGTTTATGCTTGCCAATGGACCCCAAAAGCTGTAAAATTTTATACGGATGGCATTTTAACAAGGAAACAAAGAGTTAACAAACGACTTCGCCTTTGGATGGACGATGAAATGGTAATAATCATAAACAATGGTTTTGAAGCCAAATATTTAAAATACCTAGCTGAAAATTTTAAAGGTAATGCCTTTGTAGTAGATTGGGTGAGGGCTTATAAAAAATCATCATATTAACTTTTCCAAAGTTTAGACCTTTGGAAAAGCTAATGCAAGGAAATTATACCACCTCCACACTTCTATTTATAAAATTATTAAGAGCTTCTCCATGCAACATATTTTGCGCAAGCAAGGCCAAATCAGCTAATTGACGGGCTGAAAGGTTGCGCTTAGTTTCATCTGTTTCAGACGCCAATTTACTTATTGAAGGATGGTTACTATTCACTACTACATCAAACTTCTCAGGCATGTTGGCCATGAAGGCATACATTCCTCCCCCTCCCATTTGGTTCATTTCGCGCATTCTGCGGTCAAATTCATTACGGGTTACAGTTATAAACTGATCATCAGGTGACAAGGATTGTAATTCGACCTTAAAGGTTTCTTTGTCAAACTGGTTTTCAATGGTTTCTGTCACAAGTTTTATTGCATCTTCACTTAAAACTGAATCAAACGACTCGCCTTTATCAATAATTTTATCTACAGATGCAGAGTCAACGCGTTTTACTTGGAATTTTTCATTCTTTTGTTCCAGGTGCATTATGTAATGGTTATCTATTGGTTCATCAAATACCAAAACATCATAGCCTTTGGCTGTTAAAGGCCCAATAAATGCAAACTGTTTATCTTTATCGGTGGTATATAAAGCCACTCGGTTTCCGTCCTTGTCGGTTTGTGTTAAGCTAATTTTTGTTAGATAATCTTCAATGGTGCTAAATTGTCCCTCAGTATTTTTTAATAAACAAAATGACTTGGCACGTTCATCAAATTTTTCATCACTTATAATTCCGTACTTCACAAAAAGACTCATTGCACTCCATTTGCTTTCAAAATCGGCCTGGTCTTTTTTATAAAGTTCGTGAAGTTTATCTGCTACTTTTTTACTAATGTGAGAAGTAATTTTTTTAACATTACTATCGGATTGCAATGAACTGCGAGAAACGTTCAAAGGAATATCGGGTGAATCAATTACCCCTTGTAAAAGCATTAAATAATCAGGAACGATTTCATTTACCTGATCGGTAACAAACACCTGATTACTGTATAATTTTATGCGATCTTTGGCCAATTCCATTTCGCGTTTAGCTTTAGGAAAATAAAGTACACCCGTTAAGTTAAACGGATAATCAACATTAATATGAATCCAAAACAATGGGGCTTCTTGAAAAGGGAACAACTCATTGTAAAAAGCGATATAATCTTCGTCCTTTAAATCGGCAGGAGCTTTTTTCCAAATCGGGTTGGTATTATTTATTACCTTTTCGTCAAACTCAATCTCAACCGGTAAAAACTTACAGTATTTGGTAAGCAATTCATTGATTTTCCATTTTTGTAAAAAGTCTAATGAATCCTCAGCAATGTGAAGAATAATATCCGTTCCACGGGTTTTGCGTTTGCCTGCACCCAATTCAAATTCAGTATTTCCTGTACATTTCCATTGAGCTGCTTTAGCGCCTTCCTGGTAGCTCAAGGTTTTAATTTCAACGGTGTGAGCTACCATATAGGCCGAATAAAATCCAAGACCAAAATGGCCGATAATTTGAGTATCGGTGCT
This sequence comes from Chitinophaga pinensis, assembly GCA_945897885.1. Classification (GTDB taxonomy): domain Bacteria; phylum Bacteroidota; class Bacteroidia; order NS11-12g; family UBA9320; genus JABWCE01. The sequence goes on along the minus strand of CAMDGU010000083.1, from coordinate 427 downwards.
GTCTTTGTATTTTTCTACAAATTCCTCGGCTCCTGAAAAAGCAATTTGATTGATGTATTTTTCAATCTCTTCTGCTGTCATCCCAATTCCGCTATCGCTAATGGTAATGGTTTTGGATTTTTCATCCACACTCACTTTTATCTTTAAATCTCCTAAATCTCCCTTTACTTCTCCTCTGGCAGCTAATACACTCAATTTTTGTGTGGCATCCACTGCGTTCGAAACTAATTCTCTTAAAAATATTTCATGATCAGAGTAAAGAAACTTTTTAATAATTGGGAACAGGTTTTCGGTGTGTACAGATATATTTCCTTTTTGCATGGTTTTAGATAATAATTTTTACAAGCCTTCACTTGCAAATGCCAAACCATAGAAATTTAGGTGAAAAAATGTCAGTTGGAAATAATTGTGACTCTCTCTATTCTAA
>CAMDGU010000082.1 GCA_945897885.1 Chitinophaga pinensis | reverse complement strand
GTGCTTCTAAAATATATTCGTGCCCCTTTTTCCAATGAAGCCTTCCAACGGTTAGAATTCGAATAATTTTATTCTCAAAATAGTTGGTTCGTGTATGAATAAAATGACTCACCTCAATGGCCGGAGTTATTTTAACAGTTTCCACTGTTTTAGGCAAGCCAAGCTGATAGGCTTCGTTCAATAAGTCATCCGAAATGGTATGCACTTTGTCAAGATTATTCCAAAGTTGATCATAACAGCCGGCATGCTTTAAGGGATATATTGAAATGTCGTATCCTCTAAAACTAACAGCCATTTTTGCCCCAATAGCCTTGCCCACCAATTCGCGATTTATACCCATGGTGGCGAATCCAAAATGTAACCAATCCAATTTTTCTCTTAGAATATGGCTATTAATAATTAATCGCTTTAATATAAGTTTAAGAGAGGAGCCGTTCAACTTTTCCAACCTCCAATAATTTAATACCGCAATAGGAGAGAATACGATCAAGCCAATTAGGGCATAAATTATATTATAAAATATATAAAAAAAGTTGCCCGATAAGTTTGGCCCATAACTAATGTGTATATTCTTATTCTCCGTTTGTAATATTTTCGGATTTCCTTGTGTGAAGATAACAACTTTATGTTGATTCTCCAATAACCCATTTATTTTATTCTTAAAAAAGATTTCAGAATATCCAGGCATTGATGGGAGTACAATGCCAATTTTTTTAATATGCGATGTATTCAAAACTAAATTACAGAGGTTTTATCTTTTTTTTAATATGATATATGTAAATATTATATATAGATTCTGTATTAGTAACTGAATTAAGTAATTCTAGATTTAACGCCATTGAATTATCAATTACCACACTACTAATTATGAAATTACAATTCATTTTAGATAATTCAGCTGTATTAATATCCAGATTCTTAATGTGCTTGGGGGATTCGAATTTAGTATGTATTTCGCCTTGATTCTCGTGCCAGAATTCACGCAATTCACTTGAGAACAAAAAGCATCTACTTCCGTAATCGTCGAATTTACTCCGAATATAATCTGACTTACCAATTTCACCTTCAATAATTTTCCTAAATCTTAACTTATAATTCAAGTCATAAATATTTGTGTAGTGGTCAAGTGTATGAATATCATTAAAATTCAATACTCCGGGATAAATCCCCAATGCGACACAAATTGGCTTATCATCTACTTTATTCAATATTTCTTTGCAGCTATTGAAAAGCGTTTCATCATAAAAAGAATTAAAGGAAAGATACTTATGTTTTTCAAATTCAGACTTATTAAATTCCACTTGCCTGAATGAACATTCTACATTTAGTAAGTACTCCTTATTTATTCTAACAATCTGGAATAAATTCAATAAAACAAAAAGAATCCCAATTAGGTTATAAAATAGTCGTTTATATCTAAAAACGGAATCCAAAAATAATATAAAAATAATATAAACAATTGTAGGATTCAGCATTGAGAATCTTGAATAATCAAAACCACTAATAAATGGAATTTTGATAAAGAAATTTGCGAACTCACTCAGAATTGTATTGAATACCCAAAAAATAATTAGTATAAAAGGCAATAAAACAGATTGTTCTTTTTTTAAAAAACGCTGTGCTAAATAAATAAAAATGGCTATAAAAATAAACAATATAATGTACTCATGATTGCTGACAGCATGCACCCTGCCATGCTTGAATATATTTATAATAGATTTAATCCTCTGACTAATGTCAAGATCAGAACTCGCCCGTACACTTCGGTGATTAATAAATTCATGATCAAAGAGCATCAAATTAAAAAGGTTTAAGTTAGCCAGGATTGTTGAAACTATTAATAATATTAATCCTGTTAATAACTTTTTAAACTCACTAAATTTACTAAAGGCTAATAAAAGCAATAAAATAACTCCATAGTATAAAAATACAAAAAATATAATTAAAGGGAATGAACTAAAGAAGGGATATAAAAATAGAATCAAATATGACACCAATAAATTTTGTTTCTTGAAAATATTAAGAATACCATAAATAAATATTGGCAAAGCTGCAATATATCCACATTCGAACATATGTACCCATGGCAAGAATGTAAATGAAAATGAAATTAATAATTGAATGGCAAAGGAAATGTCTCTAGAAATTTTTGGTATCAATAAAAAGATTCCAAAAAATCCGATTAAGATTGAAATTATATAATTCGCTTTAAATGCGACTAATGGACTGAACCAATAAAACAACAAGCTAGTGATACCGAATCCAGATGGGTACCAATTTCTTTGAAAATCGTTATTGCCAATAAGATCTAAGGTTTGACTATTTGAGACATCAAAGAAAGTTTTGGTGAACTTTAAAACCATTCTATTTGGAACCTTCTCATCTAAATTATCAGCAATATGCGTAAATGTATCATTCGATAGTAAGTAGGGTAATATCCTGATGGTTAATACTAAAATTATGAATAAAATATTTCTTTTCATTGCGTCAAATTATTTTTAAGTTTAACACTTAATGTTAAAAGCATACTTACCGCGTGACTCCAATAAACAGAATCTTCTGATTTAAATTGATGATAGTATTTTTCAACAATTTCTTTTGGAATCAAATCATATAATTTAGGATTATCAAATAACCAAGACCTCAGCATTTTGTCATTTTCTTCACCCAAAAACTGTATTTCCCAGTTTCGTTGTATCAAAGGTTTTTTAGTGATGTATTCACGCAAGCCGTTTTTCAGTTTATTTTTAATCCTATATGGAAGGTGGTGAAATGTACGATGTTTTTTGTAGTTAAATAAATTATACGGTGCCTTGGATTGCCATGGGATGGCTGCCAATTCAGGCGAGTACTTTTTTATATATTCAACCTGAATTTGTCGTCCTGCTAATAGCTGTTCAGGAACTTCGCAGATAAATTTACACATTCTATCATCATAATATGGAAGCTCAATTGGCGCAAATTGAGAATAGAAACTAAGATTGGTGTTCGTCCAACGAGTAACTGAGTGCATTGATTTGAATGCACGCAATCTGGAATTGGCATTATTTATGTTAATTTCTTTTAGCATTTCAGAAAGCCTTTTATCCATTGCGTCTTTGAAATTTCCATCAAGCTGCCAAGCAACCCATAAATCAGAAGCTAACTCAGAACCGCCATTTTTAATAAGCTTTTTATTCAAATCAAATAGTTGTTGCTCAAAAGTTGAATGTTCTGAAATACCCATATCATCAAATAAGAGGTCTCCTAAATGCCCTAAAATAAATACTTCCCCCTTTTTACTAATTCCCTCTACAACGGCTAATTGTCTTGGATGAGTAAACTCTGTATATCCATTATTTATTTTATAAGCTAAATCTATTTTTGACCATAAATATTCTGCAGGAATTAATAAATCATCAAATGGCCAACCAAACTGTTTGGCTATTTCCTTGCCATATTTTGTTTCATCAAAACTGCCTTCAAATCCATAACTATAACTATGAACATCAGCACCAATTCTTTTTAAAGCCACCGCGAGGGTTCTGCTATCCAACCCACCTGAAAGAGCTAATAACGCTTTTCTACCATTTAATTGTTCATTTACTATGGATTCAAACAATACTGCAAATGCATCAGTGCATTCAGCTAGGGTGCAATCTTTGGGTTTATAATACCAAGGTTGATCTACTTTTATTCCTTGCCACTTTACTTCCTCATAGAAAGAGTCATTTCCTAACATAAATCCTGTTGCAAACCAAAATGCAATGGCTTGTTTATCCAAAGTCACTCCCTTTTCAATCGGAAATCCCTGAAGTGGCATTATGTTGTATAATCCTTTAGGCATTTATTCAATCACTTTATTGTTTATCTCCAAGTATTTTTTGGTAAAACGCATCATGTTTAAAAATTTCATTTTCAATTGAAAATTTGTTTTTTACATGTTCCATAAATAAATTTCCTATTAAAAAATTCATTTTTGAAGTAGCAGCCATAAATAATTTTAATTTATTAGATAATGATTGCCAGTTTCCGGGTTTAAATAGATTATCAGGATAATCTTTAAGCTGATCTTTTATACCAGGAACTTCGGATCCAATTACCACCTTACCATTAGCCATTGCCTCAAGCATTGCAACAGGAGATCCTTCGCCCTTACCCAATGTTGGCAGCACAAATATTTCAGCTATATTCAAATAGTTTTTCACATTTTCCTGTTTGCCTGAAAATTTAATCCTTTGTTCTAGCTTATGTTCTTTAACCCATCTTATTTTTTCTTTACCATAATCTCCTGAATAATCACCAACAATCCATAAAATCCACTCAGGATATTCAGATGCCAGTGCTTCAAAAGCTTGTAAAAGAATTTCTACTCCTTTTACAGGTATTAAATTTGCAACACAGATAATCAATCTTGATTCGAGTGGCGTTTCCATTTTTTCTCTGATTGCCTGATCGGGTGTTCCACCTAAAAAAAGGTTAACGTTAACTCCACGCGCGATGAGTTGGACATTCTTTCTATTAGGATAGAACTGCGCAATCATGTCAGTGTTTTGAACGATGATACCCTTGGCAAGATACGAACGCAATTTCCATGCATGTTTGGATGCGCCTCCCCAACTCATGTTCTTTTTTGTAAATACCCAAGGAATACCAGCTAATCTTGCAGATAGAGCCTCAGTGTAATCATCACTATAATTAAAGCTATGAATAAGATCTGGGCTTATTTTTTTTAGAATCCGTGAAACCTGCCAAGTTTTTTTCAATAAAGTCATTAAGGGTCGTGCAGGATTGAGGTAATTAAAAACATGAACCTGTATACCGGATTCCTTCACTACATTAAAATAATTGCCACGGTTGTGAAGACAGGCAATATGTACTTCATATTTATTTTTATCCAATCCCATCGCTAAATTTAATAGTGCCTTACCGCTTCCTGCTGTATCAAAATTGGGAATAGTAAATAAGATTTTGGTGATTTTTTTCAATTTTGTTTAATTTCCTAATGTTTCGGATAAGGCATACATTGTAAAGAGAGGCCATTTGTAATCACCAATTCCATTGTGCTGGGATTTAAGCATTTGTTCAATTGTTTTTTTATCAAAACCTATTTGCACCAAATTGCCATCTAATAATTTTTCTTCAAATACAGATCTAAGATCTTCTTTAATCCATTTGGTGAGTGGAATTGTGAATCCTTTTTTTATATTTTCCTCCTCTATAGCTGGGAATACTGTCTGTAATAGCTCCTTTAGAATTTTTTTTTGAGAACCATTGGAATAACTCAAAAGAGGATCTATTTCTAGAGCCATTTCAATATTTTTTTTTTGCAAAAAGGGAACTCTAACCTCCACACTGTTTTGCATACTTGCCAAGTCAACTTTTCGAAGGGTTTTTTGCATCATTCCATAAAATTCCGCTTTCCGCATGTGTCCGATTAGTTCTCTTTCATTTTTAGTATTGGAATAGTCATAAATATCAAATTCATCGGGAAGAGAAACAGAGGCAAGGTCAGGGGCTATCTCATTTAACCATTTTTTATTAAAGCGGCTATGCAATCCTTGATGCGCCGAGGATTGGGAGTTGGAAAGCAATACGCTATTTAACCGTTTGTTTCCGGTAGTGTATTTATCAAAACCATAGAGTGCTTTGCGTGCAAGGCTGGGCCAATGTTGAAACGGTATATTTTTACCAACGCTCCAAAAGCGTTCATACCCAAAAAAAAGTTCATCACCGCCATCACCACTTAATGCAACTTTTACGTATTGTTTTGCTAATTTAGAGACAAGAAAGGTAGGGAGTAAACTGAAATCGGCAAATGGCTCATGCACACTTTTCATAGCATCCCCCCAATTTTCTACCATTTCTTTTGCATCCAATTTCCAAAGAAATTGATTAACACCCAGTGCCTCTGCAAATTGTTTAGACCGCTCAGATTCATCATGTACTTGACTATCTGAACCTATGGAAAAGACCTTAAGGTCAGATTTTGAATTTACTGCCTTAGCACATATCAAAGGAGAATCTACGCCTCCTGACAAAAATGCCCCAACGGATACATCAGCCACCAATTGGTCGTTCACACATTCTTCAAGCATTTGTGAAATATGCTTTTGAGCTTCTGTTTTATCTTTTATAGCTCCATCACCAATAGCAGGTAATTCCCAATAACGTATGTGTTTCTTATTCCCATCTTTGTCAAATCGAATGATTTCTCCGGGTTTAAGCTGTGCCGTCCCTTGATGCAAACCGAATGGGGCAGGTATAAAGTGTTGTTCCAAGTAAAGGCGGAGAACCTGTGGTTGGATGGCCGCATTTGAAAATAAAGGGTGTTGGGTAATTTGATCGTATTGACTGGCAAAAACAATGGCTTTCCCTTTTTGACCAAAAAACAGAGGTTTGATACCGGCAAAATCTCTAACGAGATAAAGCGATTCGTCTAAAATATCGTAAATACCTATGGCAAACATGCCATCTATGGCGTTTATGGTTTTTTCAATCCCCCATATTTCGAGGGCAAAGGTTAATGTTTCTGTATCGCTGGTTCCCTTGTAATGGTATGATGGTAATTGTTTTCGGATTTCCAAATGATTGTAAATTTCACCGTTAAACACCACCGTGAACTTATCATTGGGGCTTTTCATGGGTTGATTTCCAGCATCCGTTAAATCAAGAATGGATAAGCGGTTAAAACCTAATTGAATTTGAGAATTAACCCAATATCCGGTTTGGTCAGGTCCACGATGTTTTCCTAAAGCTAATATTGCCTTAAATTCTCCATCGGGTAATGAAGTTGCATTAAATTGACCTAAGAAACCGCACATGTATTTATAATATAAAAATTGTTATAATAGTCAATTGCTTTAGGTTAAATAAAATTTGTAACGCTCATGATTTAAAATTTCATTTATGATAAATATAAATTTTGGAAATCATCCAACATTCTGGCTCTTGTAAATTTTGCACTGATAGTATGTTTTGCGTTTCTAGCGATTGTCTGTTTTTCTTCGTCACTCAACCTAGTAAAACCCAAAATTTTATTAGCTAAATCAATTGCATTTCTACTATCAAATAAAAGCCCGTTAATCCCATCTTCAATTATTTCTGGCATGCCACCACAATTGCTAGATAAGGTAACAGTTCCAAGGGCCATGGCTTCTATCACCACATTGGCTATTCCTTCATTCACGCTCGGTAAAATTAATAAATCTGCATTATCGATTTTCCTTAAAACTGCATCATGTGGTAAAGTGTTTAAAATTTTAAGGTTTTCTTTGAGGTTATTCTGATGGATACTTAATATCACCTCTTCCGGAACGTTATCACCTGCAATTATGAGTAGGTTAAATGCTAATTTTTTTTTCTTTAAAATTCCAAGCGCATCCAACAGGTAGTTGTAACCTTTTACCCAGTGAAATCTACCAACAACAATAAAGCTAAAAGGTGCATTCGGATTTTTAGGTTGAATGGTTTTATTTAATAAATTACCATCTACAGAGGTGTATATTGTTGAAATTTTATCAGCGGCAGCTTCGTATTTTTGAGCCTCCTTGGCGATGGCATTAGACACGGCATGGAATTTATGAACCTTTGGAAATACTTTTTTATAAAACTCTCCAAATTTCGGTTTAATAATAGGAGTATAGTTAATATGAGAACCTCTTAAACTAAGGATAATTTTATTAGGGAATAAATCGAATAGTAGTTCTTTTTTGTATAAATCGGCAGCCCATTGGATATGAACTTTGTCGGGCTTAGCCATAAATAGGGGTAAGTAGTACAAATAATCAAAAAAGGCAAGTATAAGGCTATTTGAATTTTTATAAATTCTTAGGATATGATGGAATGGCATTTTCCATAGGTTAACACCAATAAATAAGAGTTGGGAAATTCTTTGGCTTGGTATTTCAATGGTATTTACATTCTTGGTGTAAGAATAGGGTTTTAGTTTTTTTCCAATTACTGTAATTAAATAGCCTCTCTCAGC
>CAMDGU010000081.1 GCA_945897885.1 Chitinophaga pinensis | reverse complement strand
GATGGAAATTTAGTAGGCTGGGGGCCAACCATACGAGAGATAAACTATCTGACTAAGCATTTTGAGTGCATATACCACCTCGCCAGTTATTACTCAGCAGATGCTCCAAAAAGCGCTACACCCTACTTATCACCTGCAATAAAATTTATTCAACTACCACCCTTCGGCGGAAAAAATTTAAAACAAAAACTTACCGTTTTAACAACAGCACCCAAAATAATTCGCGAGGTAAACAAAATATTGAGTGAAGTTGATGCCTTACAACTGCGTGTGCCTACCGGTATGGGAAATTATTTACTGCCCTATTTAAGTTTTAAAAAAAACAAACCCTTCGTTTGGGTAAAATATGCAGGCAACTGGGCTGAAAATAATGCACCCACTGGGTATCGGTTTCAAAAATGGTGGTTGATAAATAATTTTCTTAAAGGCAAAGTGACTATTAATGGTAAATGGCCAAATCAACCAACCCATTGTTTAAGTTTTGAAAACCCTTGTTTAGATGAACAGGAGCAAATTATTGGAGCCAAATTATTAAAAATCAAAAATTATAAGGCACCTTTAACCGGCATATTTGTTGGCCGGCTAGAAACATGGAAAGGGGTAGACAGAATTATTGAATCTTTGCAAATATTAATTTCCAAAGGATTGGAGACCTTTCATTTTGTTGGTGGAGGAGAAAAACTCGGCTATTACAAGGAAGAGGTAACTAAAATGAACCTATCCATAAACGTTATTTTTCATAATTACTTGAGCAGAGATAAAATTTCAGACCTTTTTATAGACTCCCATGTTATCCTTTTGCCCAGTGATAATGAAGGGTTTCCAAAGGTGATTGCAGAAGCCGCCAACTATGGCTGTGTGCCCATTGTATCCGGTGTTTCCTCCATCCCTCATTACATCAACGAATCAAATGGATTTTTGTGGGAAACAAAAAGGGGGTCATTCCGGGAATTTGTAGAATCCCTTAATCTATCTCCTGAAAACTTGCACCATAAAGCAAAGGAAGCTTTTGAAATGAGCAAATTATTTACGTTTGAACGCTATGCTCACCGTATCCTGGAATTAATAAATACCGATAGAAACTAGAACTTATTGCCACAAAAAAACATTATCTCAGTATATCATTCTGCCTTTTGTGCGCCTAATTGTTTTAGTGACTTAGTGGTAAAATATATAAATCATAATTTGAATCTTCTATATGAATTTGGTTAAGTAAATTCCCCTGCCCTCCCGATGAAAAATCGGAACAGGCTTTTTAAGAAAGAGGTAATTGGACCAGTCAATTATTTTTCAATAAAAATTTAAACACAATACACATAACCAAACCACTAAAACCTAAACATCTAAACCCTTAACCACTAAACCCTAAACATTTAAACCCTAAACATCTAAACCCCAAACCCCCAAACCTTCCAACCCCCCATACCTTCCAACCCCCCAAACCTCCAAACCATACCCTTCCCATTGCTCCCAAACCCCAAATCCACCACCCGCACCGAAATTCTAAACATCGCCGGTTTTGCATTATTGGGCATACTCCTAAGTTTGCAGCCCATTGCGTTGCTGGGTTATTTTTTAATTCTCAACTTTTACTATTTCTATCAGTATTTCAAAACTTTTAATGTAAATATTTTGATTCATCTCTTGATTTTTCTTCCGTCAATAGAGCTTCTGGCAAGGGTGTTAAGGTTAGAGAGTATGCCTTCGGAAACAGGGAAGTACTTCTGTCTTTTTTATTTCATACTGTTTTCATTAGACAAACGGGTTCATACCAAAAAAATAAATACCATCTTTATTGTGATGTTCCTGTTTTTGCTTCCTTCTCTACTATTTACAGATATATATAATTTTCAAAAAAAAATAGTATTTAACCTTTTAGGAATTATAAATTTAGCATTATTGGGAATATTTTTTAGCAGAATCACTATTACTCTTGTAGAATTCAAAACCCTCTTTAAAAATTTCATTTATTCCATTATACCGTTACTTATTATTCTCACTATTAAAACCCCTAAATTTTCCGAAATTGATTTTGTTTTAGGTGCTAATTTTGATACAAGTGGTGGCTTTGGCCCCAATCAGGTAAGCACCGTTTTAGGCGCCGGAATATTTATATTGATTATTAATCAAATTGTGTTTAAAACCAAGTTCTTTAGCAGCAATCGGCAACTCGATTTATTTTTTATAGTTGCTCTGGCTTTCAGGGCATTGCTTACCTTCTCCCGTGGAGGATTATTATCACCAGCCGCTGCCATAATTTTACCCATTAACTTACTTTCAAAGGTTCAGAATATTCAAAAAATTATCGGAAATTTTATGCTTCTCATTCTATTTTCAGGTTTTGCCTTCTTGTTGGTCAACGGCATAACTGGAGGGGTATTATTACAGCGTTTTTCCGGCGAGACAGTTCAAACAGTTTCAGGTAAACAAGACAAATCATTGGAAGGAATTTCATCAGGCCGTTCCTCTATTATTGAAGATGACATTAAATTATGGTTTGATAATATTGTATTTGGAGTAGGCGCGGGAGAATCGCCCTATAAACGAGCAGAAATTGGGGAAGAAAGGGGAGCCAACACCCATACCGAATTTTCACGGTTATTATCAGAACACGGTTTGTTTGGTTTGGTGGTAAATATTCTCTTAATCATCATCATACCTTTAAAAATTGTCACCTCTAAACTTTCACCTCAGATAAAATACATTAAATTGTCCTTTATCCTATTTGCTTTGTTCTCAATGTCCCACTCAGCCATGCGAACCATAATTCCAGTAATCTTTTATGCTTTTAGTGCGGTTAATTTTTACGAAGAAAGGAAAGGATAAAGGGTAAAGTGAAGGAAGGTTAAAGGTTTGGTTTTTAGATGTTTAATATTAGTAACAGACTTAGTTGCTGTTTTTCAAAAACCTAAATCTATTTACTAAAAATAGCAAATTCCAAACTACTAATTCCTAATTCGCAGCCCAAACTTTACCAACATTCCAACGCCAAACCTCCAAACCTCCCAACCTTCCAACCTCCAACCTCCAAACCTCCCAACCTCCAAACCTCCCAACCTTCCAACCTCCAAACCTCCAAACCTCCAAACCTCCAAACCTCCAAACCCCCAAACCTCCAAACATTCCAACCTCCAAACCTCCAAACCTCCAAACCCCCAAACCTTCCAACCTCCAAACCTCCAAACCTCCCAACCTTCCAACCTCCCAACCTTCCAACCTCCAAACCCCCAAACCTACCAACCTTCCAACCCCCAAACTTTTCAAACCCCAAACCTTCCAACCCCCCAAATAATCCATTAAACTCTAAACCCCTAAACCCTAAACCAACCATGTCTTCAAAATACAAAATCCTCTTTTTGGGTGAAACCTACCGAACCGATGCCATTACCTGGATGAAAGGGATAAAAGAATTTGGTGGGTTTGAACTGATAACCTGGGAGCTACAGAACAGTGAAAAGAATTATAAAAAAATATTCAGAGCTTTAGAAGTTTTATTTCGCCTGAGGAAACTTAGAAATTTTATAGTTAAAGAAAAACCCGATTTAATTATAGCCGAACGCATCACCAGTTATGGTTTTATTGGTTGTCTTTTTCACAAGTACGCTCCGGTAATTGTTGCCCAGCAAGGCGTTACAGATATTTATCCGCCTAATTCCTTCTCTGTTCCGATTAAATTAATGATGCAGCATTTTGTTTTTAAAAATGCTACCCTCATACATGCCTGGGGAAATATAATGACTTACAGTATGCTAAAACAAGAGTGTAAACCTTCAAAAATAATGGTACTGTCTAAGGGAATTGATTTACGAAAATTTACATTTGATAACCAACATAATTCTAACACAATAAAAGCCATCGTTACCCGAAGCCTTTCGGATGACTACCGTCACAATACAATTTTGAAGGCTTTTAAAATTCTAAAAGAACGAAACATTCCATTTCAACTTACTGTAATAGGTACTGGAAATTTGGAAACCTCATTAAAACAATTGGCACATAAAGAGGGTATAGAACAAGAGGTTACCTTTAGCGGTAAAATTGACAATTCTATCCTTCCCGACTATTTAAAATCACATGATGTGTATGTTTCAATGCCTGTAACCGAGGGAGTTTCGGCTTCCTTGTTTGAAGCCATGGCAACCGGGTGCTATCCCATTGTGAGCCGTTTGCCGGGTACAGAAGCCTGGATTACAGACTTAGTAAACGGGCGACTTATTGAAGTAGATAATGCTGTAGCTTTGGCCGATGCCCTGGAATGGTATTATGCGAATAAAAAGTCGCTTAATTCAGTTATTCAAAAAAACAGAGCGCTTATTGAGCGACTGGCCAATTACGAAGTAAATATGAATATAATATCCCAAACTTATAAAAGCTTATGTGCGGAATAGCAGGCATCCTAAACCTAAATGGAAGAGGTGTAGAATCGCAAACCTTAGTGCAAATGAGGGATACCATGTTGCACAGAGGGCCGGATGATGCCGGAATTTGGATAGAAGAAAATGTTGGTTTTGCACACAGAAGATTATCCATATTGGATTTATCTGATGCGGGTCATCAACCTTTTTTATCAGAGGATGGCCGCTATGTGATGACTTACAATGGCGAAGTATATAATTTTAAAGCGCTGAGAAAAGACCTGGAACAAAAAGGCTTCCAATTTAAAACCCAAACCGATACCGAGGTTATTTTAAACTATTATATACTGGAAGGGGGAGATTGCGTGAGTAAGCTCAATGGTATGTTTGCCTTTGCTATATGGGACCGAAAAGAAAAAACACTTTTTATGGCCCGCGACCGTGTAGGAGTAAAACCGTTTTATTACAGCTTTTCTAACAAGCAATTTGCTTTTGCATCGGAGCAAAAAGCCTTACTTAAAATTGGAGTAGACCAATCCCTAAGTGAAAGTGCCATGGATGAAATGCTCGTTTACCGCTACATTGCCGGAGCCAATACTCTATTTGAAAACATTAAAAAATTACTTCCGGGGCATTATGGAACCATTCATGCCAATGGTGAATTAAAGGTAAAACGTTGGTGGAACTTAGGAGAGAAAATCCAAAACCATCAACGCATCGAGAAACCGTTTGAATGGTTTTATGATACGTTTAACAGTTCCATTAATTACCGTATGGTAAGTGATGCAAAGGTGGGGGTTTTGCTAAGTGCCGGCTTGGATAGTTCCAGTGTTGTAAAATCGTTACAAATAAATAAGTACGATTCTATTGAAACCTTTAATGTGGCATTTCGGGATAAAAATCATGATGAATCAGCATTGGCCGAAAGGTATTGTAAGGAGGTCGGTTATACCTTTAATAAAATTTACCTGGAAAAAGATGAACTTTTTTATAAAGTTACCGAAGCATCTTATTTCCATGACGAGCCATTGGTTCATTTTAACGATTCGCAAATATTAGCCATTTCAAAATTTGCAAAGAGTAAAGTAAGTGTGCTTTTGTCAGGTGAAGGAGCCGATGAAATATTGGGAGGTTATGTACGCTATAAAGTATTTGAATATCAAAAAATGTGGCCATTGCTTAAAAGCTTGACTTCAGTTTATACCAAATTTGGATCAAATCACCGAATAGACAAACTTGAATCGTACTTTAAACTTAACAACAAAGACTTAATGATACTGTCTAACGGGAATACCATTTACCCTTATGACTTTGTAGATCGTTATAAATTATTTGGAATTAGTATGCTGCCACAGTATAGGATTGACGTATTGGAAGAAGCAAAAAAAATATATCCCAACAACAGCATTCGGCAATTATTGTATTGTGAACAACACACCTATTTGCAATCATTAAACGACCGAAACGACCGGGCTACCATGGGCGCAGGCATTGAATGCAGGGAACCGTTTACCGATTACCGACTGATGGAAGGCATAGGCAGTTTGGATAATAAGTACTTATTTCGTGGCAAAAAGAATAAATACATATTAGCTAACTCCATTGGCAAACTATTGCCCGATTATATCCGAAATTTTAAAAAAATAGGACTAAGTGTGCCATGGACCGACCACTTTCTTAATGATCCATTGTTCCGTCAAACCATTGAAGATTTGGACAAATGCGATTTCTTTAAATTGGGAATTTACAGCAAACTCAACATTCAAAAATTAAAGACCGAATTTTTAACCAAGGGAATGCACATACCCTTGATCACTCAAATGGTATTTGGGGCCATTTGGTATAATACATACTTTAACAGAATAAGTTCCTAATTGTGAGTTTTAACCTTTTAAATTATAGCTTTTCAATTCAGAATTATCCTATTATTGAAGCACAAAAAGAATTGGTGTTAATTCAAAATAATCATTCAAATAACCCAGGCCAATACCAAGAAAACAAAAAATGGGAAATATTTAATCACCATATTAGAAAAAACAAAGTCTATAAAAATTTCATTCAAAATTATAAAATCAATGATTGGACAGATATTCCTGTTTTGACAAAGAAAGACATACAAGTTCCTTTAATAGACAGATTAACCGAAGGGTATTCCATAAAAAATTGCCATTGTCATAATACATCCGGTTCATCAGGCACTCCATTTTACTTTGCAAAAGACAAATTTTGTCATGCTATGAGTTGGGCTATAATCCAAAACCGATTTGGCTGGCATGATATTGAAATTGGGAAAGACTTACAAGCTCGTTTTTATGGAATTCCACTGACCAAATCAAAATATTATAAGGAAAAACTCAAAGATTTTTTAGCCAAACGAATACGATTCTCCGTATTTGATTTATCTGACTCCGTACTTGAAAAATACACGATTGTTTTCAATAATCATCCGTTCACATACATTAATGGGTACACGAGTTCTTTGGTTCTATTTTCCAAGTACTTAGTAAAAAATAATTTGATACTAAAAGTAATTTGCCCAACACTAAAAGTTGTATTTGCCACTTCTGAAATCTGCGATGACTTCGACAAACATATAATGGAAAAAGGATTTGGGGTAAAAGTAGTAAATGAATATGGTGCAGCAGAACTAGATTTAATCGCTTTTGAAGACTCAGTTTCAAACTGGTTAGTGAATTATGAAACATTATTTATCGAAATACTAAATCATCAAAATAAGCCGGTTCAAGAAGGAGAGCAAGGTAAAGTGGTAATTACTTCACTTTATAACAAAGCAATGCCATTTATAAGATATGAATTAGGAGATATGGCACTACTAACTAACATTAGCAAAGGGCCTTATAAAGTCTTAAAAAATGTTGTTGGCCGTACAAATGACATTGCCATTTTGCCCAGTGGAAAAAAATCACCGGGGCTTACTTTTTATTATATCTCTAAAACCTTGTTAGAAGGGGGTGGTTTTATGAAGGAATTTATTATCAAACAAAAGGCTTTGAATCATTTTCATCTTGAATATTTAGCAGAAAGAGAAATTACAGAATCAGAAAAGAATAAAGTAAAAGAAGCCATGAATATATACTTGGAACCGGGTTTAGAAATAAGCTTTCAAAGAAAAGAACACATTGAAAGGACAAAAGCAGGAAAATTAAAACATTTTTTTTCTGAATTAGAATCGGTTTAGCGTATTGAAAATCCTTATTTTTTATCAATATTTTGGCACACCCAGTGGCAGTTGGAGTACACGATTTTATGAATTTGCAAGGCGTTGGGTGCAAGCAGGCCATGAGGTTACCATTGTTACCGCACCTTATGAAAAATCGGATATAAAGGCCAAGGGATTTATTTCACGTCAAACAATTGAAGGAATAAACCTTGTAGTTATTAATACCCCTGATTCCAATAGGGTTTCTATTTTAAAAAGAGCTTTCAACTCCGTTGTGTTCTCCATAACTTCTTCCTATTTTGCTCTTACCCAAAAAACTGATTTAGTTATTTCCAGTTCGGGGCCAATAACTATAGGCATTCCGGGTTTACTAGCAAAATTCTTCAGACGAAAACCTTTCATTTTTGAAATACGGGATTTATGGCCGGGAGG
>CAMDGU010000080.1 GCA_945897885.1 Chitinophaga pinensis | reverse complement strand
AAGAAGATTCTACACCCAAATAAAATCCAAGCATTCCTCAACTTTAGAAACCGGAATCACTTCAATTTTAGATTTTGTTAAACCTTTTTGGTTGAACTTGGAAATAACAATGGCTTTAAATCCTAATTTTTCAGCCTCGGAAATGCGCTGTTCTACTTTTCCAACTGCCCGTATTTCACCACTCAGGCCTATTTCACCGGCAAAGGCATAACTTGGGTTTACCACCTGATTATGAAACGAAGATAAAATAGCCACCGCTATTCCTAGGTCTAATGCCGGGTCTTCCAGTTTAAGTCCTCCGGCTATGTTTACAAACACATCCTGCGAGGCCAGATAAAAGCCACAGCGTTTTTCAAGCACGGCCAGCAGCATGTTCAAACGTCGCAAATCAAATCCGTTGGAGTTGCGTTGCGGAGTGCCATAAACAGCACTGCTTACCAATGCCTGTGTTTCAACCAATAAAGGTCGCATGCCTTCAATGGTAGCGGTAATAGAAATGCCGGATAAGGGCTGTTGACGTTGCGTTATTAATATTTCGCTTGGGTTTGGCACTTCACGCAAGCCACTTTGAATCATTTCGTAAATACCAATTTCGGAAGAAGACCCAAAACGGTTTTTAATGGCTCTTAAAATTCGGTAGGTATGGTGGCGGTCTCCTTCAAATTGGAGAACCGTATCAACCATGTGCTCCAAAACTTTAGGCCCGGCTATTACACCATCTTTGGTAATATGACCTATTAAAAAAACAGGCGTATTGGTTTCTTTGGCAAACCGCAAAAATTCAGCAGCACATTCACGTATTTGAGAAATACTTCCCGGTGCTGAATCAATATGGTTGGTATATAGGGTTTGTATCGAATCGATGATTACAATTTCAGGTTGCAGTTCTTTTATAACCTGAAAAATGGTTTGAATATTGGTAACTGAAAGGATGTAACATTCTTCATTGTTTATTCCTACCCGTTCAGCCCGCATTTTTATTTGGGTTTCGCTTTCCTCACCTGATAGGTATAATACTTTGTTTTTACTTTTAACTGCCATTTGCAGCAGCAAGGTACTTTTGCCTATGCCAGGTTCACCACCCAGTAAAATTAAACTTCCTGTGACAATTCCTCCGCCCAATACTCTATCCAATTCGCCATCCAACGTTGGTAATCGTTTTTCGCTTATGGAATCAATATCAGCAAAGGTTTTAGGTTTATTTTTTGAAGGATTAAGTTTGTTGTTTCCACTCCCTACATTCCATTCAGGTGTTTTATCTTCCTTAATTATTACCTCTTCCACATAACTGTTCCATTGTCCGCAAGCAGGACATTTGCCTATCCATTTAGCGGCAGATGCTCCGCAACTTTGGCAAAAGAACGTGGATTTGGTTTTTGACATAATAGATTTCTGATTTTGCTTCGCAATATAAATAAAGCTAGGCTAGATGTTGATTATTGAGCATTGAAAATTGATTATTGAACATTCACTTTTAACGGGGATTTTGTCTTCTCACCTCATACAGTATCATACCGGTAGCTACCGATACGTTCAATGATTTTACCGGTCCACCTATGGGTATAAAAGCCAATTTATCAGCAATTCTTAAAATAGTAGGAGATAATCCTTTTTCCTCCGAGCCCATAACAATGGCAATGGGACCTGATAAATTTAGGTCAGAAATAAGGTCGCTGCCTTTTTCGGTACATCCTATTATTTGAAGGCTGTATTCCTTCATTTTTTCTAACGCCACCGGCAGTGATTTTACTTTACAAACTGGAATGGTAAGCAATGCACCGGCACTTGTTTTTATAGCATCAGGTGTAATAGTAACCGAACCGCCGGCAGGTATAACAATGGCGTTAACTCCCATACATAAAGCAGTTCGGGCTATGGCGCCAAAGTTTCTTACATCTGTTATCTCATCCAAAACCAAAATCATCGGTTCTATTCCTTTTTCAAACAGTCCGGTAATTATTTCTTCAAAATTTTGGTACTCAACCGGAGCAATAAATCCAATAGCGCCCTGATGATTTTTTCGGGTAATACCATCCAGTTTTTCTTGAGGAACAATTTTGAAAGAGATTTCTCTTTCTTTGGCTAAAATTAAAAGTTCGGTAGCCAGTTCGCCTTTTGTTCCCTGTTTAATAAAAATTTTATCAAAGGTTTTTCCGGCAAGAATAGCTTCAATAATAGCCCTTAGCCCAAATACGATATTATTTTGAATCGGTGTTTCCATATTACTATTTTACCATGGAGACACAGAGAACACGGAGTTATAGCCTATTTAATTTAAAAAAACTTCCTCTGTGTTTCTCAGTGTTCTCAGTGTCTCCGTGGTTTATTATTTTATTTTTAAACAAAAACCCACCCCGTTATTCAGAGTGGGTTTCTTATATTTTTTTGATAATTAAATTATCGGCTCAGTTGATTAAACAAAGCAGTGTACTTATCACCCAAAGTTTTGTTGCCTTCTTCAGTTGCTCGTTTTCCACATTCGCCAATATAACCAATTGCTTCCTGCAATTTATCCGTTACAAATTTAGCATTACCACCAGTGTATTGCTTGTAAAAACGGGCTTGCTGCTCACAATCTTTTATCATGAATTCCATAAGCTTTTCTGCTTTTTTATCTTCTTGTGCTATGTAGTAGGTGTCGATATAATAAAAGCGTAAACGTAAATCCATTGGCATAATGGCTTCAGGTATTGCTTTTTGTCCGTAATCTAATAAGGCAATTGCTTTTTTGAAATCTTTACGCTCCATGGCATAGGTTCTAGCTAACTGAACAAACAACACTCTTAAATTTTTTGGAACCAAAGTAGCTTTGTCATCCATATTCATTTTAAGGTTTTTGTCCATATTTCCCCAGTCAAAATCCTTTGTAAGCTTGTTGTAAAGTAAATCAGGATCTACCAATCCCATTCTGTCTTTATCTCCTTTTACCGGTATTAAACGGTAGGTAAGTCCTTCCAGTCTGAAATATTCATCCAAATTTAAATATGCTGAAGAACCTGTAGTGGTTGTGAAATAGATTGGGCGTTTCCAGCCTTCTTTGGCATTTTGTGCCAAGATATCCAACACTACCAAAGTGCCTTTATAAATAGAATTGGCTCCAATGTCAAACGTGATATTACTCACTATTGAATCCGTTTCTTTCACAAATCCTTGTTTAATACACGCATTTCTATCTACCGGTAAAAGGAATTTTTTAACCGGCATAAAGTTCATCAAATTGCCACCATTAGCAGCTGTTTTGTCAGCATCATTATCACTGGTCATAAATTTAACTACCTCATCCAATGGGTATACTTGCTTTTGATCAAACTGATTATTGTCAAAAAAGTAAGTTACTTCACGGGCTCCTTCTACTAATTTTTCTTCGGGTATGGATAAAGATAATGGTTCAGAATCATAAACTTTTCTTCTTAAAGCATTGATATACCAATCGGTTCCTAATAAACTAAGGTTAATAATTCTTACGTCGGTTCTTATGCCTTCCACATTTTGCGCATACCATAGAGGGTAGGTATCGTTATCACCATTGGTAAATAAAATGGCATTCTTTTCGCAACTGTTCAGGTAGTTTTTGGCAAAAGAAAGACCTAAATAACGATTAGAACGATCATGATCATCCCAATTGTATTTTGCCATTAAATAGGGGCTTGCCAATAAACCTGCACCAATAACCACAATAGCTACACCTGTTTTACTTATTTTTAATTTTCTACCCAAATAATCATACAAGAATAAAACGCCTAACCCAATCCAAATACAGAAGGTTTGGAACGAACCCACCATTGAATAATCTCTTTCACGAGGCTCATAAGGTGGCTGATTCAGATAGATGATAATCATAATCCCTGTAAAAAGAAATAAGGCCAAAACTACATTGGCATCAAACCTACGTTTGCGGTATTGAATTACCATTCCCATAATTCCTAAAATAAGTGGTAGGAAGAAAAATGTATTGCGGCCTTTATTTACCTTAAATGTATCGGGTAAATTATTTTGAGGACCAAGCATCATATTGTCAATAAAACTAATACCACTTAGCCAGTTACCATCCCATGGGTCTCCAGTCATTCCCTGATTATCATTTTGGCGACCTACAAAATTCCACATGAAGTAGCGCATATACATATAGCCAAGCTGGTATTTGAAAAAGAAAGTAAGGTTTTGGCTAAAAGTAGGTTTTTTGCCATCCTTAGCCCCGCTCCACATTTGATATCCTTGCGGTCCTCCTTCTTTTTGCATATCGCCCATACGAGGAAAAACAGTACTATATTTTGGATCCCAAATTGGTTCTATCTTATTCCCAACTTCTTCATATTGGTCTTTTCCTTTGCGGTATTGCATGGCACCTTCTTCGGTTCCTATGTATTCAGCATTGTAATAAGGACCATAAACAATAGGGCGGCTACCATATTGTTCACGATTAATATAACTTGTTAAAGTATAAGCATCCTCAGGATTGTTCATATCAATAGCAGGGTCGGCTAATGAGCGGATAACTACCATGGCATAGGATGAGTAACCAAGGAAAATAAACAGGATACAATTAAGAATAAGATTAGCGATGGTATGCTTGGTTTTTATGGTATAGTAAATGCCGTAGCTAACTAATGCTAAGAATAAAACTACAAAAAACAGAACCCCTGTGTTGTAAGGCATTCCTAAAGAATTAACAAATAATCGGTCAAAAATTGCAGCTACTTTAGGTAAGCCGGGCAGTATTAAAGCCTGAATGGCACCTAAAGCACCTAACCCAATTGCTGAAGAAATATAAAATCCTTTGCGACTGTATTTGTAGCGATTAAAATAATAGTAGTAAACTACCGCAGGAATAACGAGCAAGTTAAGTAAGTGCAATCCAACTGCCAAGCCAAGCATATAGGCAATAAGTATTAACCAACGGTCGGCACTATGTTCGGTTTTAACACGTTCCCATTTAAGAATACACCAAAAAGATAAGGCTGTAAATAAGGAAGACGACGCATAAACCTCCGCTTCTACAGCGCTAAACCAAAATGAATCCATAAAGGTAAGGCTTAAAGCACCCACCAACCCACTTCCTAAAATGGCAATGGCGTGTGGCATTTCTATTTCATCAGAATTAAGATTTATGTTTAATATTTTTTTGGCAAAATGAACAATAATCCAAAAGGTGAACATAACGGTAAGTGCACTTACTACAACACTTAACATGTTTACCCAATAAGCTACCTGAGTTACATCATTACCGGCCATTAATGAAAAAAGGCGACCAATCATAAGAAACAAAGGCGCTCCGGGAGGATGCACCACTTGCATACGATAGGAGGCTGATATAAACTCGCCACAATCCCATAAACTAACAGAATGTTCTACAGTTAGGCCATAAACTACAAGTGCTATAACAAAAGATAGCCAGCCAAAAACGTTGTTGATTAATCCGAATTTCTTCATAAATAAAAATAGGTAGCGAAAATAAGTAAGTTTTTTGTTTAAAGTTAGGTTTTGAAAGGGAGATTTGAAATTAAGATGATAGAAAGATGCATTTGGTTTTAAACGGTAAAGAGGAAGGGATATTTTATTAAATATCACCTTTATTTATAATGCTTTTGAAATCGTTTAGAACCACCACAAACCATTACTTTTAAATACCTTTGTACCGTTATGATTAAAAGATTTCCTATCGTTCTTCTCCTCTTTCTTTTTGCCTGTAAAAGTAAGGTTGAAAAAATAAAACCAACGGTTGAACCTATATCCGAATCCATTTATGCTTCGGGAATTATAAAAAGTGAAAATCAGTATCAGGCGTATGCCTCGGTTAATGGAATAGTCGAAAATGTCTATGTTTCAGAAGGGGATTCTGTGAAAATTGGAACCCCGATTTTATCAATTTCTAATGAAGCCCAAAAACTAAATAAGGAAAATGCTGAATTGGCAGCAGCCTTTTCTGATATTAATGCCAATCAGGGAAAATTGAATGATGCACAACTTGCGGTGGATTTGGCTAAAAATAAAATGAAGGTAGATTCGGCTTTATTTTTCAGGCAAAAAAGTTTGTGGCAACAACAGATTGGTACTAAAGTAGAATTAGAACAACGTGAACTAGCATATCAAAATTCAAAAAATGCCTATTATTCTTCCGTTGTAAAATATAATGACCTTAAGCGTCAGCTTAATTTTTCATCGTCACAGTCTAAAAAAAATCTGCTGATAGCGGATAAACTTCAAAGTGACTATGTGCTGAAAAGTGAGATTAATGGAATTATTTATAGCCTTACAAAATCAAAAGGTGAAATTGTAGGAGCCCAAACGCCGATAGCCATAATTGGTGATGCCGGAAAATTTATTTTAGAAATGCAGGTAGATGAATATGATATTTTAAAAATTAAAAAAGGTTTGACCGTTTTGGTTACTTTAGAGAGTTATAAAGGAAAAGTATTTGAAGCCTTGGTTACTAAAATAAACCCCTTAATGAATGAACGAAGCAAAACTTTTTTGGTAGAAGCTGAGTTTGTGAAACAACCTGAAATTCTTTATCCCAACATCAGTTTTCAAGCCAATATTGTAATTAATTCAAAAGAAAAGGCTATTCTGATTCCCCGCGATTATTTACTAAACGATTCGTTTGTGGTAAAACCCAATGGCGATAAAATTGCTGTAAAAACCGGTTTAAAGGATTATCAAAAAATTGAAATTATTTCGGGGATAAATGCTGAAGATGAATTGGTAAAACCAAAAGAATGATAAAAAATAGTTACCACGGAGGCAAAGAGTGCACAAAGAAATTATTTATTCAAGAAAAATAACTAATTGCAATAATTGAAAAATAAACAAATGGAAAATGTCTATAGAATTTTAAACTTTTCTCCGTGCATCTCCATGTTCTCCGTGTCTCCGTGTTAAAAAAAATGAAGTATAAATTAATCGTAAGCATTTCAAAATCACTGTTGCTGGCTCGTTGGAAACAAACGCTGGTGGCGGCTATTGGCGTTACGTTTAGTATCACCATGTTTATCACGTTGCTAAGTTTTATGTCGGGATTAAATGATATGCTGGATAATCTAATAATCAACCGAACACCACATATCAGGCTTTACAATGAAATTCAACCATCAAAAATTCAGCCTATTGATAATTCGGAACAATACAAAACCTATCACAATTTTGTAAGTTCCATTAAACCTAAAAATGAGCGGCTTGAAATTTATAACAATGCAGCCATCATGAATGCTTTAAAAAAAGATAATCGGGTGTTGGGAATTGCTCCAAAAATTACTGCCCAAGTTATTTATAATGTAGGAGCCATAGATATTACTGGCGTAATAAACGGAATAGATGTTGAAGCCGAAAATAAATTGTTTTTCTTTAAGGATTATGTAACCACAGGCAATTATATTGACCTTAAAAATACGCCAAACAGTATTATTTTAGGTAAAGGAGCTGCTGAAAAAATGTTGGCCAATATTGGTGATGTTATTCAGGTTACAACTACCAAAGGCGATAGAATGCAACTAAAAGTAGTTGGTTATTTTCAATCGGGATTGCAGGATTTGGATAAAGTACAGAGCTATGCTTCAATTTCAACAGCTCAAAAATTATTGGGCGAATCCAACAGTTTTGTAACAGACATTCAGATTAAATTAAAGGATATGACTGTGGCACCAGTTGTTGCTAAAGAATATCAAAAATTATTTGAAGTAGAAGCCATCGATATTCAAACTGCCAATTCACAATTTGAAACAGGGAGTTCAGTAAGAACTATAATTTCCTATGCCGTAGGAGTTACCTTATTAATTGTGGCGGGGTTTGGAATTTATAACATTTTGAACATGATGATTTATGAAAAGATGGATTCCATAGCTATCCTTAAGGCCACAGGTTTTTCGGGCAAGGATGTAAATAAAATATTTATTACCATTGCTTTAAGTATTGGGATTTTTGGAGGTACTATGGGGTTAATTTTCGGATTTGGATTATCCAATGTTATTGATCAAATACCTTTTAATACAGCCGCTTTGCCTACT
>CAMDGU010000079.1 GCA_945897885.1 Chitinophaga pinensis | reverse complement strand
ATATGGCTTTTGATTATGTGGTAAATACCAATCGGTCGGTTTTTTTAACCGGGAAAGCAGGCACCGGAAAAACCACTTTTTTACACCGCCTTAAAAAATATACCCCCAAGCGAATTACTATTGTGGCTCCTACGGGTGTGGCTGCAATTAATGCCGGCGGGGTAACCATTCACTCACTGTTTCAGTTGCCGTTTGCTCCTTTTGTGCCCAATCATTCGGCCGTTGAACCAAAGAAATTTTCAAGAGATAAAATAAACCTTATAAAAAGCATCGACTTGCTGGTGATAGATGAAATAAGTATGGTACGATGCGATGTGTTGGATGCCATTGATTCTGTTTTAAGGCAATTTAGAAACCGCTACAAACCCTTTGGTGGTGTGCAATTGCTGATGATTGGCGATATAAACCAATTGGCTCCGGTGGCCAAGGATGAAGAGTGGGAATTACTAAGAGATTATTATGACACCGTTTTCTTTTTTAGCAGCAATGCCTTGAAAGAAAACTTTCCGGTGATTGTGGAACTCAAACA
Source organism: Chitinophaga pinensis (assembly GCA_945897885.1). Taxonomy (GTDB): domain Bacteria; phylum Bacteroidota; class Bacteroidia; order NS11-12g; family UBA9320; genus JABWCE01. Next base: position 7,693 of record CAMDGU010000079.1, on the reverse strand, counting down.
CATTTTCAGGCAAAGTGACCGGGTATTTATTGACTTACTAAATAAAGTGAGAAATAATATAATGGACGAGGAAACCTTTGAATTATTGAACAGCCGCCTTGATCCTGATATTTTTGAAAACAATACGGATGAAGGATACATAACTCTCACCTCACACAATGCCACGGCCCGACAAATAAACAGTGACCGCTTGGCAAAATTGGAAAGTAAATCCTTTTTTTATAAAGCAAAAGTAAGTGGTGATTTTTCGGAATACAGTTACCCAACGGATGAAAACCTGGAACTGAAACTTGGGGCACAAGTGATGTTTATTAAAAACGATACTGCTAAGGAAAAGCGTTTTTTTAATGGTAAAATTGGGCGTATTGTAAGAATTGACCGTGAAAAAATAATTGTATCCACCGATGAAATAGAGGATATAGAAGTGAGCCAGGAAGAATGGAGCAATATTAAATACACGCTTAATAATGAAACCAAAACCATTGATGAAAAAGAAATTGGCTCATTTACTCAATTCCCTTTAAAACTGGCGTATGCCATCACTATTCATAAAAGCCAGGGATTAACATTTGATAAAGTTATTATTGATGCACAGGCTGCCTTTAGCAGTGGGCAGGTGTATGTGGCACTTAGCCGTTGCCGCACATTGGAAGGCATTATCTTAAGCACACCTATTAGCACTAAAAGCATCCGATTGGATTTTAATATCAATCTGTTTAACAAAGCTATTTCCAGCGAAAATTTGGATGATGCTGAACTTCACCAAGCTAAATTTACTTATCAGGAATCATTACTTATGGATTTGCTGGACTTTGGGCAGTTGAATAAACCGCTCGTTTATTTACACAAACAATTAATCGAAAATTCACCACCTATCGATTCAAAAAGTGTTGAACTAATAGGAGATATTATTTCTAAATCGGAGAAAGAAATTGGAACCGTTCTGTTTACATTTCAAAGGCAAATAAAGGAGATTTTACCTCAGGCAGATTTGCCTGAAAACAATTCGTTTTTAAAAGAGCGTTTGAAAAAAGGGGCAGCATATTTTGAAGGAAAAATAAAGGAACTATTGATAGAACCTTTAAAGGATTTTTTTATAACTACCGAAAATAAAGCGATAAAAGAAACTATAAATAAAGCTTTGGAAACCGCCAACAAAGCCATTTATGTAAAACGAGAAAGCTTTAAATTTTGCATGACCGATTTTTCGGCTTTGGGTTATTCTCAAAACAAAGCCAATGCAGAAATTGATTTTGAAAAGCTAAAACCAACCCGCTCGGGAAAAGAAAGAACCCGGCCATCGCGAATGAGTGACCACCCGGATTTGTATAATGCCATTAATGATTTGCGAAAAGGCTATGCCAAGGAAAACGGGGTGGAAGATTATCAAATTTTTACTTTAAAAGCCTTGCTCGGTATTGCCAATAATTTACCTACAAATTTTAAAGCTTTGGAAGCAATAAGCGGTATTGGTAAAGTAACATCACAAAAGTTTGGCGTTGAAATTATAGATGTGGTAAAACAGTATTGTGAGAAAAATAATATTGAACCACCGAAAGAGATTAAAGAATTAACGAAAGCTAAAAAGGAGGTTGGTGAATCGCAAAGAACAACTTATGAAATGTTTGTAAGCGGTAAATCAATTGCTGAAATAGCACAAGAACGTGGGTACGCTGAATCCACAATTAACGGGCATTTAGCTCAGTTTGTAAAGAAAGGTCTTTTAAAAGTTGAACAGTTTTTAACAATAGAAAAAATTGAAGCTTTAACCATTTATTACACCCAAAATCCCCAAACAAAAATTAGCGATGCTAAAAATAGTTTAGGTAATAACTTTTCATACAACGATTTGCTTTTTTTTGTGAATCATTTGAATCGTCAAGAAGAAAAATAATTTCACAAAATTTGTCATTCCAAGATACGAGGAATCATCAAGTCAATTTTAAAGATGCTTTGAGCGTGAGCATGACGGAAAATGTTTTACTTTTTATCCTTACATTTGCCCCCCAATAATTCTTTTTTATGATGCTGTTTGATTTTGAGAAACCAATAGAAGACCTGCAAAAGCAGATAGAAAAAGCCAAAGAAACCAATGCCAAAGGCAAGGTGGATATGAGTGATACTATTGAACAATTAGAAAAAAAAGTTCAGGAATTGCGTAAAACCATTTATGACGACCTTAACGGATGGCAAAAGGTTCAAATAAGCCGTCACCCCGACAGGCCTTATACATTGGATTACATTGAAGGAATTTTTAAAGACTTTATAGAATTGCATGGCGACAGAAATGTGGCCGATGATAAAGCCATGGTTGGTGGATTTGCTAAATTAGATAATCAACCGGTAATGGTTATTGGCCATCAAAAAGGGCGAAATACCAAACAACGCCAGATGCGAAATTTTGGAATGCCAAATCCTGAAGGCTACCGAAAAGCTTTGCGTTTGATGAAATTGGCCGAAAAATTTGATATTCCAATTATTACCCTTATTGATACTCCGGGAGCATCACCAGGATTAGAAGCCGAGGAACGAGGACAAGGTGAAGCCATAGCAAAAAATTTGATGGAAATGGCGGTGCTTAAAGTTCCGGTAATTTGCATAGTTATAGGCGAAGGAGCCAGTGGTGGAGCTTTGGGAATTGGTGTAGGCAATAAAATTGCGATGTTGGAATATACCTGGTATTCGGTTATTTCACCCGAATCATGCTCTTCAATACTTTGGCGCAGTTGGGAGTTTAAAGAAAAGGCAGCTATTGCTTTAAAACTAACTTCTTCCGATATGCTCGAAAACAAATTGATTGATAAAGTAATCAAAGAACCTTTGGGTGGAGCTCATAACGACCCTGAAGCGATGTATAAAACTCTAAAAGCAGAGCTTAAGAAAATGCTTAAAGATTTAATGGAATTAAGCAAAGACGAACTTGTTATGCAAAGAGTTGATAAATTCTCAGAAATGGGAGTTTATAATGAAGGGTAACCTACCCTACCTATTTCTGTATAAAATAAATCTTAGAAAGAAGAGCTCTTTTTTAATACGCCCTTTCGGTTCTTCCTTCGTAGGCATAAATAAACGACCTTAAAGCCACTTTTATTCCTCCGGGTGTTGGATAATTACCTGTAAAATACCAATCCCCTTTGTGGTGAGGACAAGCGATATGCAGATTGTCTACTGTTTGAAAAACCATATCCACTGTTGCTTCCAAATCCGGCGGGGTTATTATGTTTCTAATTTCGGCTATAAGTTGTTCATCCGTATATAAATCGTATAAATCTTTCACCGCATTTCTAATCTCATTGCCGGGTAACACAATCAGGCGTTTGCATTCCTCATAGGTTTCTGTAATTTTATGCTCAAGATTATTCTTTTTTAATAAACTTACTAAAGCTTTGTAAGCTACAAATTCATTAAAACGGCTCATATCTATTCCATAGCAGTCAGGATATTTTATAATAGGTGCTGATGAAACTATAACGATATGCTTTGGGTGCAAACGGTCTAAAATTCTTAAAATACTTTTCTTTAAGGTTGTTCCTCTTACTACCGAATCATCCATTACCACCAAGGTATCCTGTTCATTTTTTACTAATCCGTAGGTCACATCATAGGCCTCGCCTACCAAATCATCGCGGTCTTTCCCTTGGGTAATAAAGGTTCGCATTTTAGCATCCTTTATTAATAGTTTTTCAAGGCGTGGTAATACAGAAACTATTTCTGAAATTTTTTCGGGTGCAACATTGGCTCCCAGTTTGGCTATTTCAGCTATTTTCCAATTATTAAGGTGTTCATTTATTCCATCCAACAAACCATAGTATGCAGTAGACGCTGAATTTGGGATATATGAAAAAACAGAGTTTTTGAAATCAAAACTTACTTTTTTTAACACTTCCTGAGTTAACAGTTTTCCTAATTGTTTGCGCTCCTGATAGATATCGGCATCACTGGCTCTTGAAAAATAGATGCGTTCAAACGAACAGCTTTTCTTTTCAACCGGAGGAACAATATTGACTTCCTTTACTTCACCATTACGTTTAATAATTAATGCATTGCCGGGTTGAAGTTCTTTTATATCAAGGCGTTTAAAATTAAGAGCTGTTTGAATAGCAGGGCGTTCACTGGCTGCTACAAATATTTCATCATCTTCACAATAAAAGGAAGGTCTGATTCCTGCAGGGTCGCGTATTACAAAAGCATCGCCATGACCAAGCATTCCTACCATATTATAGCCACCATCCACACTTTTAAAGGAACGTTTTAAAATATTTTCAATATCCAATTCCTCTTTTATTTTTTCAGCAATTTCTAAATGAGAAAGGCCTTGGTTACGGTACTTTCTAAAAACAGCTTCATTTTCTTCATCAATAAAGTGGCCAATTTTTTCAAGCATGGTCACATTATCCGAAATTTCTTTTGGATGCTGACCAAGTTCAATCAAATGCTGAAACATTTCGTCCACATTGGTCATGTTATAATTACCTGCCAACACAAGGTTGCGGCTCATCCAGTTATTTTGTCTTAAAAAAGGATGGATGTGTTCAATTGAGTTTCCTCCGTGAGTACCATAGCGCAAATGACCAATCAATAATTCACCTGCATAGGCAAAATTATCTTTTAACCATTCCATATCATCCACTTTTTCAGGGTCTAATGAATCGTATTTGACCTTGATTTCCTGAAACATATCCGCAACAGCATTTTTGCTAACACTTCGTTTGCGGGCTATGTAACGTTTGCCATATTTTGGATCTAATTTAATAATACCTATTCCGGCGCCATCCTGACCACGGTTTAATTGCTTAGCCATAAGCAATTGCAATCGTTTAAGTCCGAAAAGTGAAGTGCCGTATTTTTCGCGGTAATATTCTAATGGTTTTTTAAGCCTTATAAAGGCAATACCACATTCATGCTTTATGGGGTCACTCATACATTAAGAGGTGCAAAGTTAAGGGTAAAAAGCTATGAAATTTTTATGATATTGGTAATCTATACACATTAAAACAAATATGTGGGATTAAGGTTTCAATTTCTCATTTTGCATGGTAATGAAATGACTTAACCGCCACACGCTTTGGATAGCGTCTTGCGCGATAGTTTACCCAATGGCCCCTAACCAATACCCACTAATACCAATAAAAATATGACCATTATCGACTTGCCTATTCTAAAACAAAAATAGCCCATAAGACTAAACTTATGGGCTATCAAAAAAATATGTTCTAAATTTTAATCTGCCGAAATTAATTCGGTTTCAAAAATTAAATTCGATTTGGGGGGAATAGCTCCTGGATATCCAGCCTCTCCATAAGCCAACTGGTAAGGAATTAGTAATTTATATTTGGATCCTACTTTCATTAAAGCAATACCTTCGTCCCAACCTTTTATTACCTGCCCTACACCCAACTGAAACGTCAATGGACTGCCAGGTTGTGATTGATCAAAAATTTTGCCATCACTAAACATTCCTTTATAGGCTACCGAAACATTTTTGCCCGGTAAAGCTTTCGCTCCTGTTCCTTCTTTTTCAATCACATAAAACAAACCTGTGCTTGTCTTTTTGGCTGTTGGATAATTTTTTAATACCCATTCTGCAAATTCTTTACCTGCATTGGCTTTGGCTTCGGCTTCCTTCAAAACCATTGCTTCTTTTAATCTGTCAAACTGAGCTTGATCGGCTACAAATTTTTCAGCATCCTTACCTTTTCTGATAATTTCTAATTTTTGCATGATATCATTGGTTCGTGATGAATCAACAATATTTTGTCCTGTAATCACCTTACCAAAAATTGCATGTTTGCCATCCAACCAAGGCGTAGCAACTATGGTTATAAAAAATTGACTTCCATTGGTAGCTGGACCTGCATTGGCCATTGATAAATATCCTGGTCCATCATGTTTTAAACCTGGAGCAAACTCATCGGCAAAAGAATAGCCCGGACCACCGGTTCCATTACCCAAGGGATCACCACCTTGTACCATAAAATCCTGACCATCGCCATTCGCCTTGCTAATTACTCGGTGAAATTTAATGCCATCATAAAAGGGTTGACCTGCTGGTTTGGCGGTATTTGTTATTTTTCCTTCTGCTAAACCCACAAAGTTGCAAACCGTCATAGGGGCTTCTTTGTAAAATAATTTAATTAAAATAGTACCACGGTTGGTGGTAATCTTGGCATACATGCCGTCTTCTGTTTGTGCTGATAGTTCCAATGTAAAGGCTATTAAAATAAGAGCCGCAAAGATAGGTTTTAAAATTCTCATGTTTATTAAAATTGGTTGATTTTGGTTTACAATTTTCGTTCCAAAAATACAGGATTTTAGTTTAGTAATTTCAGTAATTCATCGCGGCGGGCTTCAAAGCTGTAATTTTCAACCACCCTGTTTCGTGATGCTACGGTCAATAATTCTAAGTCGGTTCTTTGTAGCAAATCCTCAATAATTTCAAACAATAATTCCTCGTTTCTTTTTTGCAAAACAAACCCAGTATTACCAACAATATCGGGCATAGAGCAAACATTACTTACCACCGGTATGCAGCCACAAAGCATAGCTTCGCACAAGGCATTCGGGAACCCTTCGCTGATAGAAAGTTGGCAATAAAAGTAATGTTGGTTCAAAATTTCGACCAACTCACCGGCCGAAACAAAAGGGACAAAAATGAGATTTGAGGGGCGAAGTTTATTCAAAAATTGAGGCGAAACACCAACCACAGTAAATGTAGTTTCTGGAAAATTTAAAGCTGCTTTTTCAAGCAAATCAATTCCTTTTAAATAATACACCGCATCGCGGTTATACGCTGCAATAGCTACAAAATTCTTTTCCCGCTTTTGTCCGGTTATTTTAAAAACATTGGTATAAAAACCGTTGTAAATAACTTTAACTAAGGCATCAGTTGGTTTTGTAAAAGCGGAATACCCTTGCCGCTCGTTACTAAAATTTTCGTACTCATAATCATAGCCAATCATTTTTTCATGAACGGGTGAAAGAATTTTAGCATTTTCAATGCTTTTGGCGGTAAACCAACCCAATAATTTTTTGCGATAATTCCCATAATTTATCTCAGGAAACGAGGCACAATCAGAACCTCCGAGAATAATGACCGTTTTTATTCCCAATATATTTCCAATAATTACTGGCATCAGCGAATGGTAGCCAGCAAACTGGCAAACAATGTATTTAGCCCTAAAATGCCACAAACAAATTAGCTTTTGATAAACCATTAAAAATGGTAGTCGCCACTTTTTGGATGGCTGAACACATAGTTTAAGGATGGAATATTTCTCGCCCAATATTTTTAAATCCTTAGTAACATAAGAAGCCTCATTGGGATAAAAATAGATGAGTTTTGGTTTCAATTATTGGTTTCTAAAATTTGAGATAACTTATGAGTTACGGCCAATCGGCTATAGGGTTCAGGGTCAAAATTATTTAAAGTTGATGTATTCTCCTGCCAATTTTTAAAGCTTTTGGTTATAAATTGAGTGATACTTTCAATAGCTTCAGGGTCACAAAACTTTGACATAGTTTGTTCCATTACCAAAGTAGCCGCATCACTTTGTTCATCACCAATTCCTAATATTGGAACTCCTGTGGCTAAATATTCCATGGTTTTGGTACTCACAATCAAGCGTGTTTGGCCTACCATCGGTGGACACAACAAAAGCAAATCACTATTTTTCATTAAAGTTAAAGCTTCCTT
>CAMDGU010000078.1 GCA_945897885.1 Chitinophaga pinensis | reverse complement strand
TGCCAAAATAAAAATAGGTACAACCGTTTGGGCAGGAAATATTGAGATTCATACAAAATCGGGTGATTGGAATGTACATGGCCACACAAGTGATTCTGCCTACGATAATACCATATTGCATGTGTGCTGGGAATATGATTTACCGATTTACAGAACCGATGGAACTGAAATTCCATGCCTTACACTTAAAGACAAAGTAGACCAAAATTTAATGCACAAATACCGATACCTTATGGAATCGGCTAATGATATTCCTTGCCGCAGTATGCTGCACTCCATTGATGATTTCACTTGGAAACTTTGGCAGGAAAGGCTTGTTATTGAAAGACTGGAGCAAAAAACTGCCCCCATCTACAAAGCTTTAGAAGAAACAAAAAATGAGTGGCAAGAAGCCTTTTACAAATCCATAGCCCGAACCTTCGGCTTAAAAATAAACTCCCAACCTTTTGAACACCTAGCCCATAATTTACCTTTAAAAATCCTTTCAAAACACAAAGACAACTTGCTCCAAATTGAAGCGTTGATATTTGGAGTGGCCGGATTTTTAAATGGTAATTTTGATGATGCCTACTGCAAGAGCCTACAAAAAGAGTATCAGTTTTTGAAAAAGAAATACCATTTAACAGAAATTGAAAAAAGTAACTGGAAATTTTTAAGATTAATGCCTGCTAATTTCCCCACCTTGCGATTGGCTCAATTTGCAGCACTCATTCACCAATCCAATAATTTATTCTCTAAAATTATTGAAGAAAATACATTGATTAAGATTACAAATCTTTTAAAAACGAGTCCTTCCATTTATTGGGATACCCATTATTTGCTAGATGAGGTCTCGCCCAAAAGGTTAAAAAAATTAGGTTCTACCACCATTCAAAATATCATAATCAATACCGTTGTGCCTTTTAAATTTGCCTATGGCAAATACAAAGATGATGAAGACTTGCAGCAAAATGCCTTTGACTTATTGGAACAAAGTGTAGCTGAAAGTAATTCAATTATCAAAAAATGGTCGGATTTAGGGGTTAACTCAAAAAATTCATTTCAAACACAAGCATTATTACAATTAAAAAACGAATATTGTAGTAGGAAACTTTGTTTGAGTTGCTCAATCGGATTCAAACTATTAAAAAATGCGACAACTTGAAACCATAAAATTATTTGTTGAACAAAAGGCTTTTGGCGTTTGTACCTGGCTTGGCAGCAAAATGGGTATTAAAACCGAACGTGTTCGTTTGTATTTTTTATATGCCACCTTCGGCACCTTGGGTTCCTCCGTTATTCTTTATTTGATACTGGCTTTTTGGCTTAATGTAAAAAACTATCAAAAAGAAGGAAGACGAACTGTTTGGGATTTATAAACCCAGAGGTTTTTAGCCAAATTAATGTAAATTCTTATTTAATCAACGGTCAGGTTTCCAATTGATATGCCTTTCCTTTTTTGAAGGATAAATATCGGCAATGGTAATCATTATACCGGTTTCTTCTACATAACCAAAATGGTCATTAATAGCAGTTCCAAAGGTTCGCATGGTTGGACTAAGGTTCATGTAGCTGTTAAATAAAGGCGGTATATTTTCACCCAATTCCCTTACCAATTTATTTAAAACATGATGACCTTCTTTATAAGGTAAGCCTTTTATTTTATTTAAAAATTCAGTGGTATCGTGTTCCTGCTTTAGTTGATTTGGAATAATCAGTAAATGGTCGGGGTCGGGAAAATAATACTGCATAAAGGCCAAAATATAATCACGTGCCTGCTTATTAAAATGCGTGTACATGGTTACTTTCCCAAAGAAATACTTCATTTTGGGAAATAACACTATTAATGCCCCTAACCCATCCCAAAGATTGTCAAGACTAAACAAACCTTTTCTATTTTCTAAACTAGGTTGATATTGGGGTTGCACAAAACTTCTTCCTAATTCAATGGTATAAGGGAAAAAATCAGATTTTAATTTTTGGCTGAATTTTACAATTTCAGAGGTACTTAAATGGTAGTAGCCATTGGCATCTTTTGAATCTGGGACTATTATAAACCGATACCCGCCTATTATTTCTTCATCCACCGGATTCCATACTATCAATTGATTGTAGGCATATTTTCCGGTATCAAATTCGTCAACATCTAAAGATTTACCGGTGCCTCCTCCTGCTTTGCGAAACGATAGTTCGCGAAGCCTTCCCAATTCCCTCATTAAGGCCGGTGCAGCATTTCCGTTAAAAATATAAATTTCATTGTTACCACTATTGGTAAACCTAACGAAATGCCTGGGAGTCAGTTCCTGCTTTAATAAATTTCGGTCTATTTTGTCAATAATTGGCTCCATACCTTATGCCGCAAACATACACGAATTACCTTAAAAAATACAAGATGCCGATTATCAAATTATTATTTTTTCGTACCAAGAAATTGTTCGAAAGATTGATGAGGATTATCAGCAAGACTGTAAACATAACTTCGCATAAGCGAGGCCCACTCTTTGGTAGTTTTATGCTGGTTTATTGTTTCCGGGCCAATAGCCTTACCAATAATCAATTCAATCGTTTTATTTTTTTGCTTAAACATTTCATCAGGAAGATAAAACATTTCTACATTAGCCTTAATGCCAAGTTTGGTTCTAAACCGTGAAAGATTATAAAACCAAGAACTGTTTTTTCCTTTTACCAACACAGGAACAATGGCATTCTGATATTTTTGAGCCTTGGTTACAAAACTTTTTTGCCACTCGGCATCTTGTATTTTTCCATCAATAATGCGGCTGCACATACCTGCCGGAAAAAGCATTTTAACGGCATCTGAAGCATATATTTCTTCTATTCTTACCAGATTTGATTTTGCATTTACCCCCAGCTTATTTACAGGTACAAACACTTCACCAAAATTGGGCAATCGGGTTAAAATATCATTTACCAAAAACCTGAGGTCACGTCGTTTTGATCCAACCAAATTTATCATAGCCATGGCATCCAACCCTGCTAAGGGATGATTGGAGGCAATAATAACAGGACCGGTGGCAGGTATATTTTCCAAACCCTGGCACGATACATTTACTCCCATTTCTTCAAGCACCACGCCGGCAAACTCAATCCCCTCCAAGCCTTCACTTTTTTTAAGAATTTGGTTCATTTCATCCTGATGAATGATGCGCTTGATGTAGCTTAAAACAAAACCCGGAAGCATATTATAAAGCTTTGGATTTTTATCCTTAAAAATTTTGTTAACGTCTATTAGTTGTGAAGCGTCTTCTTTGGCCATTACGAAGCAAACCTACATAATTTTATGATTTTATAACACACTTATTGCCTTTACAAATCTGCGGTTGTAGTTTTCTTGTTTCAGGCTTGAAAGCACCACCATCCTTTCTTTACCCGAAGTGGCATGAATAAATTCGGTTTCCATGCCGCTGGGTTTTGTTACAATTCCTACATGCCCAATTTCATTGCGAGTAGGGCTTAAAAAAATTAAAACATCCCCTTTCTGGATATTCCCAATGGCTATGGTTTTACCAAATGTTTTATAGTCAACCGAACTTCGGGGCACGGAAATTTTAAAATGTTTGAAAACAAAATAGACGAACCCCGAGCAATCAAAACCATCTTTGCTGCTGGCACCGTAAGTATAAGGCGTATTTAAATAGGATAAGGCAAAGTTTACAATACTATCGCGTTGTGTATCCCCGGTTGGCTGAGGTTTATCGGCAATTTTTAAGGTATCCTGCAACGTTTCATTTTTTTGAACATCCGAATCAGGAAGTCGTTTTATAAAAGCATATCCACCAACAAAAATCAAAAACGTAATGAGTAATGCTGCAAAAAGTTTAATACATTTCATTGGAGAAAAGATAGCATTTAATAGACTTGATGTGGTGCTTAAGAAAATCTAATTTCTTACATCCATTCCCCACATCATTTTGTTGCGTAAGGCATCCAAATAATTTTTATTACTAAGGCGAATAAGATTAAAGGTAAAATCAGCTTTTCGCACCGCTATTTGGGTTCCCTTTTTTATGGAGCAACTGCGGCTGTCTAAACTAATAAGATAACTTTTCACACGGCCTTCTATTTCAAATGACAAAACGGTATCATCCGGAATTACCACCGGCCTCACACTTAAATTATGCGGAGCAATAGGTGTAATGGCAAAACTGGAAGATTTGGGAATAAGTATAGGACCACCACAACTCAATGAATAAGCGGAAGAACCCGTAGGAGTAGCCACTATCAATCCATCAGCCCAATAGCTGTTCATAAACTCACCATTAAGGTAAGTATGAACCGTAATCATACTGGTACTGTCTTTTTTATGTATTACAAAGTCATTAAGGGCATAAGCAAACCCGCCAAAAAGTTCCTGATCGGCTTCCAGTTTTAGGATGGAACGCTTGTCAATGCTGTAGGTTTTTTTCACCAGCTCATCTATCACCTTTTCTACATCCTCAGGATTGGAGGTGGCCAAATAACCCAATCTGCCGGTATTAAAACCCAATACCGGAATACCTGATTCACGCACAATATTAAGGGTATCAAGCATGGTGCCATCACCACCTATGCATAACAAGTAATCAATTTGTGATTCTAAAATATCTTCAGTAGTAAAAACCTCGTAAGGGGTATCAATTCCTAATTTAGACTCATCCAAATTTTTACGAAGCTCCTCGTGAAAAAATATTCCTATTTCATTTTTTGACAGGTAACTAATAATACTTTGCAAGCATTCTAATGCTGCCTTATTTCTTAGTACCCTGGCATATAATCCTATATTCATGCTTTATTAGAATCCTTTATCAAAGTGCAAATTAAAATTTTTATCTCCCAATATATTCAAAGAATATTCAAACCTGAATATTTTATCATTTAAAAACAAGAAATCTATACCGGCCCCATACCCAACCAAATCGGTATTTCTTAAGGTATTGTTGTATTCTGCCTTGCCCCATTGATTACTAACCACCTTCCCCCAATCCGAATACAGGTTTAAATATATTCCGGTTGGCAATCTGTAGGCTTTTTGTTTTAGCTTTAGTGGGGTTTTAAGCATGTATTGATGCAGTAAAGCATATTTTAAATTCAGTTTTCCAAGCATAAAGGTGTGTCCGTCTACAACATATTGCTCATATCCCCTCACATAATCCTTGTATCCAAAAGCTTTAAAATTATTGTAGGGAATAAAAGGCTTAGGCTCATTGCTGAGGCGGGTTTTGAAAAAGCCTGACAAATAAAGATTTTTATAAATTTCTTTATAAAGCCCAAATTCTATCGTTTCTTTCACAAGCTCTAATGAAGCCGTATCTGCCTTAAAACTTGCCAGAGATAGTTCGTTTTTAAAATAAAATCCGGTAAGCGGATAATACTTGTTATCGCGCTTTTCGTAGTTAAAAATATGCTTAATGTAAAGTTCGCGCTGGGTATTACCTGCCAGCAAAAAGTTTGGGTTTAATCCCTTTGAGCTAATGGTATCACGTATTTTGATATGATTAAATTCAACTTCCCAGCGCTCGGTCGAAAAATTGGTACGCCGGGTTACAAAATCAAACCGGTTTTCAAACCGTTGAATCAACGTGTTTTCAAAGTTTTTATAAAACTGCAACGAATCGTTTCGGGTTAAATACCAAATTTCTTTGTTTTGCTTAAAACTGGATGATATTTCAAGTCCGTATTTTCCGCTTTTATCCAAAAAAGGTAACGAATACTGAATGCCATAGTTGCGTGTATAGCCATTAATAAGGGATAATTTTATGGTTTCGTTTCGGCCCCTGAAATTGTAGGTAAACAAATACAAACCATAGTTGGTTCGCTCCATTTTATAGCCCAAATCAGCCCACTGCTTGTAGTTTCTATCTGCCAGTTCAAAAAATGGAATGGGCCATATATACCATTTTTCAAGCACCACCACCTTTACGGTAACATGCTTGGGGCGGGTTTCTTCCCAGGTTACTTTGGTGGTTAAAAACAGATTGGTGTTAAACAACAGGTTTTTACTATCCTTAGCCATTACGTCCAAATTGGCCGATTCATAAATGGAGTCTTTTTTAAACACCAGCTCCCGCTCAAGCACATACTGTTTGGTATGGCTATTTCCTTCAAACAGGATGGTATCAATAATAATGTAGTGATTGGTTTGGGCAAATGATGGAGCCGCAATACCTATAAAAAAAAGAAAAACACCTCCAAACTTTAAGCGGTTCAAAAAATATTTGGAGAAGGTTACTTGCACTATGGTGTTTAAAATTCTAAATACTTTAACAACGACTGATACCGCTCTTCGTAATCAGAAACATCGTGTTGGTTATAAAATGTATTGGTTATTTCATACCCAAAACGCTGCAACGACAGAATGATACGGTCGGTAAAGGTAGTGTTCAGTTTTAGGTTTACCTTAATATGACTGCTCTCGTGAATATTAAAAATACTGACTCCCAAAATTTTAGCATCCTCGTTTTCAATAATTCGGTTCAGTTCGTTTAGCGAGTAATTGCGAGCTATCATTTCGATACAGATAACGCTGCCCTCAGCATTTAAAGTATAGCTTTGGGCTAAATAATTAATAACTGACTTTTGCGAAACAATGCCTTTAAAAGCATTTTCGCTATCAATAACGGCAAGGCAGCCGGCATTAAATTCAGAAAAACGTTTAATGGCTTCATCATAATGATACTGCCCGTTTACCATCCAGCCTATGTTTAATTTTATAAGGTTTTTTATGTTCCCTTTGGTGGTGGCGTTTTCAAGCGAACTGCTATCCACAAACCCTAGTATTTGTTCGTCATCTACCACAGGCAATGCCGATACACCCATTACCAAAAGGGTTTCAATAGCAAAATCAACTTTGTCGGATGACTTAAGGGGAAATAAGGAAGAATCAATACAATTTTCTACTATCACGCGTTTCTACTGCTTATGCAAAATAAAGGCTTTTAACCAATTATTTAAAATTTGTATGCCATATTGGGTCAAAATGGCTTCGGGATGAAACTGAATACCCCATATTGGCAGATTTTGATGGGCCATAGCCATAATGGTAAAATCATCGTTGCTGCGGGCAGTTATCGTCAAAGGATATTCCACGCCATCGCCTTGGTTTGTTTCTTTGCCAATCAACCCGTCGCCTTGATTCGTGTCCTCATCGCCTTGATTCGTGTCCTCACGAATCAACCCAAAATTTAAAACCAATGAGTGGTAGCGGCACACATCAAACTGAGGGGGCAAATCGTTCCACATGGGGTGCTCAATGGCAGTAATGCCTGAAACCTTGCCATGCATGGGATACGGAGCCTTTATTAGTGGCACTCCAAAATAGGTACCTAACGCCTGATGCCCAAGGCAAATACCCAAAATAGGAACACGGGTATACCACCGTTCAATCACCTGCATTAAAATACCCGAAGTAGCCGGAATGCCCGGCCCGGGCGAAAGCACAATACCGTCAAACGTTAGTTCCTCTATTTCATCCAGAGTTTTTTCATCATTGCGAATTACCAATAGCTCCTGCCCCAATTGCTTAAAATAATCGCAAAGGTTGTAGGTAAACGAATCGTAATTATCAAAAATAAGAAGCAATGGGCAGATCGATTTTGGGATGGCAAAGTTAGACCAAACCAAATAAATTAGCGGTGAAGTATTTTATTAGCTCAAAAAAATTACGTTTGTAAGATGCATACTGTTCACCTATCCTTAACCAAACACAGGCAGCAGCAAGTTATCCTAATTAAAAGCCCTGCCGATAAAGAGCTAACTGCGGCTATAAAACTTATTAAAACAAGTAAGTGGAGCCAAACATTAAGAACCTGGTATGTTCCATATAGCATAGAGGTACTGCATGAAATAAAAAAATTGCTATCACCCTTATGCACTATTGATGCCCAGCAATTAAAGCAGCAATTGGATGCCGAAAAAGACAAAGCCACAAAAAATGAATATATAAATACTATTGCCAAGCCAAAAATAGGGAGGTATGTAAAATGGATGCAATCCAAACGATACAGTGTAAACACCATTGAAACCTATACGGAAGCCTTAAAAACATTTTTAAAATACCATTATCAAAAACCAATTGAAGAAATAACCAATCAGGATATTATTGAGTTTAATACCGACTATATTTTAAAGCAAAATCTATCATCCTCCTACCAAAACCAAGTGGTGAATGCCATAAAATTATTTTTCAGGCAAATAGAAAACCGAGTAATAAATGTAGATTTAATACACCGGCCTAAACGTGAAAAGCTACTTCCAAATGTATTAAGCAAGGAAGAGGTAAAACTGATATTGGAGGCACATAGCAATATTAAGCATAAAGCAATGCTAAGTTTGATTTATAGCTGCGGATTGCGATGCAGTGAATTATTAAATTTAAAACCTGAGCATATTGATTCGAAAAGAGGCTTGGTGATTATAAAGCAAGCTAAGGGTAGAAAGGATAGAATAGCACCTTTAAGTATTAAAATACTTGATTTATTAAGACAATATTTTACACTATTTAAACCAAAGGTATATTTATTTGAAGGCAGAAATGTTGGTGAGAAGTATGATGAAAGGAGTTTACAGTTAGTATTAAAACAAAGTATTGAAAAAGCCAAGATTAGAAAGCCCGTCACCCTTCATTGGTTGCGCCATAGTTTTGCAACCCATTTGCTCGAGAATGGAACGGATTTAAGATATATACAAGAATTACTTGGACACAGTAGTAGTAAAACAACAGAAATATATACCCATGTAAGCAATAAGGAATTGCAAAAAATCACCTCTCCATTTGATCTATTATAAAAAAAGATACATTTGCAAAGCGATACAAAACTTCGGTTATCTTTCAATATTTGGACGGCTTACCGAAGTTTTATATCGGGTATAAGCAAGTT
>CAMDGU010000077.1 GCA_945897885.1 Chitinophaga pinensis | reverse complement strand
AAGTTTCCTTGTTCATTGCTTAGTTCAGCTATAAACTGATTTGACGTGTCAAAGCTGCCAACCAATTTATAAGGTACTTTTATAGTATCTCCGGCACAATATGGGCCGCTGCTTACCTTGCCACGGGTAATGCTGTAGTCGGTTATTTTGGTGAGGAAACGACCAAATTGGGTAGTTTTGCCTGTACTATCCTTAAATGGACCTAACTCTATTTTTGTACGAAATACTCCCGCTGAATAAACCGAGCTTCCAAACCGGGTGTCCATAGAGGATATGGCACCATCACCCTTAGTAGCCCATAAAATATTTCCAATAGTGTCTACTTTAAATATTAAAAATTCTCCAAATGAAATAAGTACTGTTCTAGGTATAAGGACAGTCTTATTAATTTCTATTTTATTAAAAAATTGTCCGCCGGTATAAAGAAAACCATCTTTATATATTGCAAAATTTACACCTCCTGGGGTCTGACCGTCATTGGATGGATCCAAGATTTTGGGTGTAAAAAACCATCGTGGTTTAAAGGAAGTAGTAAGAGATGCCGAATAAATCTGTGAAGCAAAATCGATTCTTTTTTTATAGGAATTTGGATAAAACCCCGGTTTAATTATTTTGGTTCCCCATCTCAGGCTATCTCTAAATGAACCTCCAAAATTTAAAAATACCCCATCAGTTGATAAGCAATTTATGGTAAGCATATTACCATTGTGGATTTCAAATCGCTTGATATAGTTACCTATGGAGTCCGTTTCTACAATAAACCCACCAGGGCCATATAGGGTGTCATTATTTATTATTACAGTTCTCTTTATCGTTGCACTTCCAATAGGTTCACTACCGAAATCACCAGAAATATAAAATTTATTTTTTAGAGGGACTAATCCCGTAAGTCTAAATTTGTATGAATTAGGTGGTGAATGTAAATAATTTGACCAAATCATATTGCCATTTGCTGGGTTAAGTTCACCGTAAATGCTAGTAATACCTGATTTAAAGTTATAAATTGTTTTCCCAATTTTGGTTGTGTCGGTAGATACACACTGAAAATAAATATGTCCGGACTTATAAATCAAACCACTTTTAGGACCAGGTTCAAGATTAATGTAGCTAATATTATAATCATTGAGAAAGATAGGTTTTGAATTTCCAGTTTGGTTGGACCATAGGTAATTAAAGTCTTTGTCAAATTTACTAAATACAATTCTCCCGTTGGAAGATAATAAAGTATCATCACCAATAATATTTTTAGTGCCAAGATAGGCAAGAGTAAAAAAGTTGCCACTATCATCCATGCACATATTAGAAATGATTGGGGATGACGAGCTAGCCGGTGCAAATTTACCAACAAGGTTTAATTTTATGGCCTTACCGTTGCTGTCAATTAAAGCCATATAATAATCTATGTCGGGATAATTGGGCGATATAATTTTATATGAATCTATAATTATTGAATCATTATACCCACCCATAGAATAATAAGGGAAAAGAATAGCCGATTTACCTCCCGGCAACGAAATTATGCTATTCATCAGAAAATTTGTTCCGCTCGAATTCTTAAGCGTTTTTAGCCATTCAAAATTTTGGGCTTGGACTTTTTGAAAAAATCCAAGCCCAATTAAAATAGATACTATTTTTAAGTAGCTAAAACGCATAGGAATGTCAAATCTACAGAAAAGTTAAGTTAAAAATGATTTGATTGCCATTTTATTCATTTATTGAATTTGAAGTATAATCGCCCAGTCATTTGCACCGCCACCACAAATACTTGGATTGCTGCCAGCGCAATCAATACTTGCGCTGCATGAGCCTGTGCAAGGAGGTGCATAAGTTGTAAATGTGAATGGTGCATAAAAGGAAACAGTACAAAGCCCTCTTGTTACTCTAACTTCGTTAGGGACACCTGTTACACAACTTGCAACTAGCACAACCCCAGATCCACCAGTAGATGTATAAGGTGTAATAATATCAATATTAGACCCATCTAAGACTCTTACTGTCCAGTCACAGCCAGTTGATGCCGAATTATTAACTGTAAAATGCATCGTTTGTGCACTGGAGCAAATACTTGATAAAGTTAAAATAGCAAGTAAGATAAATGTTTTTTGAAATAAATTTCTCGTGTTGGTGTTTTCACCAATCTTGGTTGTTTGTGTTGTTTTTGTTTTCATAATTTTTTTGTTTGTTACTCAAACTTAAAATCAATTAAACCGTTAAACCTAACATTTAGCCCCAAAATAGTGCTGTGGTACTATAAAAATGATACCAAAGTACTAGATAGTTATGGTACAATTATGGCATGTTTTTTTATCGGTTGGTGTCCACACCAAATGAAACCAACACCTTCTTATTCCAAATCACCCCACCGTTTTTCACTTTCACCACGTAGATTCCAGATTCAACCTCTAAATCCACCAAAGTCACTTTTTCAACCCTTTCAATTTTTTTAACCAATTCACCTATTAAATTATAAACCTCAATCGAAACATCCATTTCAGGATTGTCAATCTCGATAGTAAAACTTCCTGAGTTGGGATTTGGGAAAATTTTAAAGCTTTTTTCCGAAAGCTTTAAAATTCCTACCGTTACGTTTTTACAGGTTTGGGAGGAACAACCGGAAAGGTCGGTGGCTGTAAGGCAAACCGTGTGTTGGTCGGAGGATTTGATGGTGTGGTTGTAAGTGGTTTCTGTAGTTTTAACGCTATCGGTAGTTCCAAATTTCCATTGGTACGAGTTTCCACCTTTGGTGATTTTTAAGTCTACTTTACTACCATTGTAGGTATAGCTAAAATCAGAACTCGGATTTTGATTGATGGTTAAGGCTTTGCTCACAGAATCAGAACAACCACCGCTAACTTGCGCTACTAGCGTTACATTATACGTGGTGGTGGTGCTTATGGTATAATTGTGTTTTGGATTTTCTTGTTGAGAGGTTTGTCCATCGCCAAATTTCCAAAGATAACCTGTGGCATCTTGCGATTGATTGGTAAACAGGGCCGTTTCGTTTTCACACACATCTTTCACTTCAAACTCAGCCTTGGCCTGAACCTTTACCTCAATCTTTTTATTCATGGTATCAGTACAGCCGTTGTTTGAGGTTAAGGTTAAGAATGAGGTTCCGCTCTTAGCAAATTGATGGCTTGGGTTTTCAAGGATTGACGATGCTTCGTTGTTAAAATTCCAGTGGAATGTTGTGGTTATTGGGCTATTTGGTTTTGTACCGGTAAACTTAAATTTAGTTACTGTTCTGCTACACGCCAAATTCCATGTAAAATCTGCCTTTGGACTTGGAAGTACGGTGATTGTTTTTGTGATGGTATCGTTTGGGCTGCAATTGTCTTTGGTGATGAGAGAAAGGTTAGAAGTTGGATTTAAGAAGTTAGAAGTTAGATTTAAGATGTTTGATGTTGAAATTTCTTTGCCGTTTAATATCCAACTGTAGGTGTAAGTTTTACTATCGCCGCCTGTGGCTTGAGCGGCATAGTTCAACGATTTTCCTTCACAAATAGTGGTATCACGCAGATTTGTTAAAGCTTTTAACTCAGCCTTAACCTTAATCTCAAACAAAGCGGTATCGCCCAAGGCTTCGCAACCATCATTTACTATCAGTTGAATTTTTAAAGCTTTTTTGGTTAAAAATTTTAAACTATCCGCAGTTGAAAGAATAGAATTGGTTACCAAATCTTTCCATTGGTAGCGGTACAGTTTGGGTATTCCGCCGGTGGCTATGGCTTTGTATTTTAAAACGTTTCCAAAACAAAGGGTGGTATCGCGGTAACGTGTTGTTATACTTACCGGCTTGCGTTGGCTAATGTTAAGATAGGCTGTATCAACTTTGGCTGTGCAACCGTCTTTAAGAATAATAGCCACCTTACTTACCGTTGGTGAAAAGCTAAAAGTGTCGGAAAATTTTCCATTTCCTGAATTGGATGGAAACCACAATTTAGGCGAGGCTACAAAATACCACCGCCATGTGTAGTTGGAATCTCCTCCTTCAAACAGCACCGGAACTTTTAAATTTGAGTTATCACAAATTACGGTATCTGCAAAAGCAAGTCGGGATTTGGGATAGGCTCTTACTTTAATTTTTTTAAAGGCAGTATCAGGCTTTCCACAGCCGCTACTATCGGCTATTATTATTTTGTAAAGGGTGTCTTTTATTGGCCAAGCCCAGGGTTGGCGCTTGGTGCTATCGTCCATTCGGTATTTTGGGCTCCAGGTCCATTTAGTACCGCCATAAGTATTTAATTTTATGCTATCGCCCATGCAGATGGTTTCAGGTGGGCCGGGGTTAGCTTTGTCTTTACTATAGATTAACAAGCGAAGCGTGTCTCTTAAATAATAGCTTTGCACTGCGGGTTTGGTGCTTAACACCCGAATGCGGTAATTGGCTGATGAACTTACGCTAAACAATGGCAGGTTGCCTATAATTGTTCCATCTTTATTAGTTTTAAGTCTTCCTAGTTCACGGTAGCCTGTTTCAAAATTTCCGTTTTCATCACTCAATTGCGCTATAAAAACATTAGCCGTATCAAAATCTCCTAATTTTTTGTACGGTATTTTTATGGTATCTCCGGCACAGTAGGGGCCGCTGCTCACTTTGCCACGGGTGATACTGAAGTCGGTTATTTTGGTGAGCCAGCCATCATAAGTTCCCTTGGCATTTTCCTTATACTTTCCTAATTGGATTTTGCTTATTAACCATCCTCCTGCAAAAACAGATTTATCAGATATAGCCGACATGGCAGAAGTGGCACTTTGCCCTTTTCCTGAAGATGCCCATAATACATTCCCTAAAAAATCTGTCTTAAAAAGCAAGAGTCCGGCAGAATCAACCAAAGTATTGTTAATCATTAATTTAGGACCAAACTGACCGCCAAAATATAAATATCCTCCACTTTGTGCAACCTTGTAAACTATACTCAAAACATTTGCAGTTGTTGTATCTATCATTTTAGGTCTAAAAAACCATCTGGGATTTAATGATGTATTGATTGAAGCTGAAAATAATTCCAATTTTTGATTATAAAGACTGGTTGGTCCTGTTCTGAACTGGGTAGTAATTAATTGATTTTTCCATTTTAGGGTATCAGAAAAACACCCTCCAAAGTATAAATTATCCCCTTCAGAAGATAAACAGTTAACTCGAATATTGCGATTCTTTAAAAAAAAACCTTTTCTATACCTCCCAAAAGTATCCGTTTCTATGATATATGCATGCCGCCCGGTTATTGTATCCTTGCCAAGTATGGCAGTAAAGGAAGAATTTAAATAACCTGCCAAATATATTTTTTGTTTCAAATACACTAAAGCGGTAATAAAAAATAGCTTTCCGCTTGTGTTTTTAAATAGATAATTCGACCATTTAACTTTGCCATCTAATTGATTTAACTCACCAAAAACATGGGTGTATTCACTTGCAAAATTAAAAGTGCTATCCCCTATTTTAGTTTGGCCGGGAGAGGCACCAATATAGTAAAGGTGTCCACTTGAAAAAATGATATTATTTCCTCCTGTTTTACTATTCCCATATTGGGCCGCCCAAACAAATTTAAAATTTTTATCAAATTTTGCAAATAGCATTCCTCCATTTGCTGAATCCAAGGTTAGGTTACCTACTTTGTTTTTAGCAGTAACCTGGCCTGTTATATAAAAATTACCATTATTGTCCCTGGCCAAATCACTCGCTGTAAAGTTGCCAACAGAACATGCTATTATAACTTTTCCATTGCTATCCAACTGGACAAGGTAACTTTCTGTAAATCCATTACCAGAAGGAATAACAAAGTGGGAGGTATCAAAATATAAGGTGTCTGATTTAGTTAGACCTGCGTATAAACTTGCAAGAAAAGTACATCCTCCATTCGGTTCTGCACTCATACCCAGTATACCATTGGTTGTATTTTTCAATCCGTAAGTTTTTAACCACTCAAAGTTTTGAGCTGAAACTGAAAAGAATTGACTTAATAATAAAAGGAGTATAAAATATTTACTTTTCATGCCATACCTTAAGTGCAAATTCATTCAAACTTAGGTTAAAAAAATATTTAACCCAAGCCTGAATATTTGGAAATATAATGATTGGTTCAGATTAAACGATTAGAACATTTGAATGAGCAGATTTTTTCCAGTAGTTGGTCCACAGGGGGAGGTGGATGGATTAGTGCCTGAACTACCTGCACAATCGATGCTTGTGCCGCAGCATACAGGTGAAATTTGTGAATAGCTGAAAGTGCCACCGGAGCCGAATATATATGAAGTGCCACCACATCCAGTTACTGTAATGTGATCTAATGCAGGAGCCAGTAACCCTTGATTTAAACATGAAAATACGACCAAATTACATGGACTTGTACTTGAGATTGGCCCTGAACTCCAAATTAAATTTGACCCAGCATCATAAGCTTTTACTGTCCATGTGCATCCCGAAGAATTACATACAGTAATATCAATTTCATTTTGCGCCTTAGCCTTAAAACCAAAGCTGGTAAAAACTAAAATAGCCAATAGGATAACGGTTTTTTGAAAGAAATTTCTCTTGTTGGTGTTTTCACCAATCTTGGTTGGGTTTGTTGTTTTTGTTTTCATGTTTTTTTGTTTGTTACTCAAACTTAAAATCAATTAAACCGTTAAACCTAACATTTAGCCCCAAAATAGTACTGTGGTACTATAAAAATGATACCAGAGTACTAGATAGTTATGGTACAATTATAGCATGTTTTTTTATCGGTTGGTGTCCACACCAAACGAAACCAGAATTTTCCTCATCCAAACCACCCCACCATTTTTAACTTTCAACAAATAAATTCCAGATTCAACATCCAAATCAACCAAAGTCACTTTTTCAATCCTTTCCACCTTTTTAACCAATTCACCAATTAAATTATAAACCTCAATGGCAGCATCCATTTCAGGGGTTTCAATTTCGATGGTAAAGCTTCCAGTGTTGGGATTTGGATAAATTTTAAAGCTTTTTTCCGAAAGCTTTAAAATTCCTACTGTTACATTTTTGCAGGTTTGTGATGAGCAACCGGAAAGGTCGGTAGCTGTGAGGCAAACCGTATGTTGGTCGGAGGATTTGATGGTATGGGTGTAAGTGGTGGCAGTAGTTTTAACACTGTCGGTAGTTCCAAATTTCCATTGGTAGGAGTTTCCGCTTTTGGCTATTTTTAAGTCTACCTTGCTGCCGTTGTAAGTATAGCTAAAATCAGAACTTGGATTTTGATTAATGGTTAAGGCTTTGCTTACAGAATCAGCGCAACCGCCGATTACTTGGGCTACCAAGGTTACATTATATGTGGTGGTAGTGCTTATGGTATAGTTGTGTTTGGGATTTTCTTGTTGAGAAGTTTGTCCATCGCCAAATTTCCAAAGGTAGCTCGTGGCATCTTGCGATTGGTTGGTAAACAAAGCCGTTTGGTTTCCACACACATCTTTCACTTCAAACTCAGCTTTTGCCTGAACCTTAATCTCAATCTTTTTATTCATCGTATCTGTACAGCCGTTGCTTGAGGTTAAGGCTAAGGTTGAGGTTGAGGTTCCGCTCTTGGCAAATTGATGGTTTGGATTTTCAAGGGTTGACGATGCTTCGTTGTTAAAATTCCAATAGAATTGGGTTGTAATGGGCGAGTTGGGCTTGGTTCCTGTAAACTTAAATTTAGTAACTGTTCTACTACACGCCAAATTCCATGTAAAATCTGCCTTTGGACTTGGAAGTACCGTGATTGTTTTTGTGATAGTATCGTTTGGACTGCAATTGTCGGTGGTGATTAAGGTTAAGGTTAAGGTTCAGGCTGAGGTTAAGGATAAGGATAAGGATGAAGTGGTGTTGATTTGTTTGCCGTTTAGTAACCATAAAAATTTATAAGCTTTTGAATTTCCGCCTGTGGCTTGAGCGGTATAGTTCAACGATTTCCCTGAACAAATGGTGGTATCACGCAGGTTGGTTAAAGCTTTTAATTCCGCCCTTACCTTAACCTCAAACAAGGCGGTATCGCCCAAGGCTTCGCAACCATCGTTTACTATCAGTTGAATTTTTAAAGCTTTTTTGGTTAAAATTTTTAAACTATCCATAGTTGAAAGAATGGAATTGGTTGCCAAATCCTTCCACTGGTAGCGGTACTGTTTGGGTATTCCGCCAATGGCTGTGGCTTTGTATTGTAAAAGGTTTCCGGTGCAAAGGGTGGTATCGTTAAACTCATTTAGTTCTATTTTTTTTCGCAGACTGATGGTGAGATAGGTTGTATCGGGCTTACTTAAGCAACCATCTTTAAGCACCAAAGCTATTTTTTCGGCAGCAGTGGCATCGGCTTGACTAAAATAGTTCAGTGTATCGAGGCTCTTTTTTTCTCCGGTGTTCCATGGATACCATGATTTTGATGCAAAAAACCACTGCCATGAATAGCTTGAGTCTCCACCAACAAACCTTACAGGAATACTTAAATTTTGATTATTGCAAAGTGATGTATCCTTAAAATCTAAAAAAGCTTGAAGTTTTTGCCTAACAAAAATAGTTTTAAAAGCGGTATCGGCTTCCCCGCATCCACTGCTATCAGCTATTATTAGTTTATATATGGTATCGCGTGTTGGTGATACAATGGGCTGCCGTGCGGTGCTGTCATCCATTTGGTATTTGGGGCTCCAAGTCCATTTGGTGCCGCCGTAGGTGTTTAGTTTTAGTTTGGTGCCATAACAAATAGTTTCCGCAGGACCGGGATCAGCCTTATCACGGCTGTAAATTAATAATCGCAGGCTATCCAAAAAGTAGTAACTCTGCACTCGGGGATTGGTGCTTTTTACTCGAATGCGGTATAATTTGGAAGATGCCACTTTAAACATGGGTAAAAAACCAATAATCGTGCTGTCTTTATTGCTTTTTAGTCGCCCCAATTCGCGGTATCCGGTTTCAAAATTTCCGTATTCATCGCTCAATTCAGCCACAAAATAATTGCTCGTATCAAAAACCCCTTTTTTGGTATAAGGTACTTTTATGGTATCTCCGGCACAATATGGGCCAGAACTCACTTTGCCGCGGGTAATTGAATAGTCACTTATTTTGGTAAGCCAAGCATCTTTGGAATAATAGCCATTGTATTTTTTTGAACTATCCTCAT
>CAMDGU010000076.1 GCA_945897885.1 Chitinophaga pinensis | reverse complement strand
TACTATTTCATTGGATATACGCTACACGTTATTTATCATTGATAAATTTGCTGGAGCAGGGTATTTGCTAAATGAAATGAAGATTGTGAAATAAAATAATCCTTTAAATATTTTGTTAAAAGACCCGATTCGTCGGGTCTTTTTCTTTTTATATTAAAAAGTTAACTTGTTTGCTGACAAAACTTAGTTCACATTTGAATAAACGAATTTAAAATATCCTAACTTTAGAGATACAGAACTCTGGTATTGCAGAAAGTTATAAGATAATACTAAGTGATATAAACGGCAGGGAAATAATAAAACGGGAGTGGCCAAAAGGTGAAAAGTATGTAAAAATAGATATGAGCCATTTACAAGGAGGAATATATTACTGCACTATAAGTAGCCAAGGCAGAACTATAGAAACCCATAAAGTATTGCTGATCAAGTAAAATTATGAGATTTATTGGTATTTCAATTTTTATTTTACTATCAAATATTAGTATTGGCCAGACGTCTTGGTTCAAACATTTACCCGGGTGGCAAGCACGAACTACTTTAGCAAAAGGGGACACACTGGTTACTTGTGGGCAAAGTGTTTCGAAAATGCCAACATATTCTAAATACGAAGTTTTTTTATTCTGGTCTAAACTTAATATAGATAGTCTTAATTTTTTTAAAATTAGTTTGGATAGTCTTGAGAGTGACTCAGCGCAATCAACCACAATATCCTACAATTATAATTCATCGGTAGATTTAGGAGGCAGATGGGGGCATTTTATTGGTTTAAATTACGGTAAGAAAAAGGAACGTGCATTTGTTCTATTGTTTAAAAATTTTTATTCTAAAGAATTCAAACTTGAAGAATACACCAAAGATACATTCAGTACTTATGTTAATAATATTGTTTGTTTACCAAAAGTTGATATTATTTTTTCACCCTATGCACCAATTGAAGAACCTTTACATTTTGAGTTAAATACAATAATTTATAAGCAGACAAATATTAATAGGATTAAAATTAAAGAGATTAAAAATACTTCTTCTGAAAAGTATGAAACGACCTGCCACATCAAGGACAATACGTCGAGTAAATCCTTCTTTTTTATTATGCGTAAAATGTGGGATTATGCCGGAGCCCCACGGCAGTGGGAAAACTACATTATAAAAATGGATACCCTTGGGAATGAACTGTGGCGGTGCCAGCCCAACAACCGTGACAGCATAAATACCGAAGGCATGCAAATGGTGCAAAAATCCAATGGTAATATATTGGTAAGTTGGTGCGATTATGATTATAGACCTTACAAAAACATGATAGGAAGTAATGAGCCACAACTAAACAGAAGATGTACTGTATGGTTTGCGGAAATAGATGAATATGGCAAGGTGCTATGGAGAAAAAATATGAGAAAGTATTTATCATTGAAAGTATCAGATACCACCCAAGACCTTAGACACAATAAAGCAATTTTGGTTAAGGATGGCATTTTGTGGTCTGGTAATTATTCTTACTATTACAGGCATAACTATTTATTAAAAACCGACTTCAACGGCAATCCTATTTGGTATAGAGAATATGAACTGTATAAGACCAATACAGCCGAGCAAGAGTTCATACCTTATGATGTTACAGCTACCTCTGATGGCGGTTATGTGTTAACAGGGGAGTTCATAAGCCAACCGGGCAATATTTTTAAAAACGGCTGCCAGTTGGCTACTATTATAAAAGTAGATAGTTTTGGGTGCTTGGAGCCTGGCTGCCAAAAGGCGGATAGCGCAACTACAGCAATAAAAGATATAAAAAAAATAGGATGCAAGGTATATCCCAATCCGGCCAATGAAACGGTAAATATTGAATTACCAAAGGGTAAAAATGGAGATTATGTTCTTGAAGTATTTGATATACAAGGTAAGCTAATAGAAAAAATTAGTATCCATACTTCAATTGAACTTAACACCTCAAAATATGCCAATGGCTTTTATTTATTTAAACTCTATAACGAAAAACGCAACGAAATTGAAACGCATAAAATTACTGTGTATCATTAGTCTCCCTTTCATTGCTAGGTAACCATATTGCTCTAATTAATTTTATTTCTAGGGGGCATCAACCGATAAGAAAATAAAAAAACAAGGCGGTCAATTTCACCGCCTTGTTTTTTTTAGGATATGACCTAACTTTGTTCACTACAAGATTTTGAAATGAGAGTCACCGCAAAACATATTATGAAAATTACTAACTTATTTATTCTGGCAAGTTTAACCGTTTTTTTTGCTTGCAACGATACCTATAAAGGTCCTTACCCTGCTGAGCCTACTTGTGTTCAGTACCCAGCAAACGATACCGTGGAATTGATAAATGGAATTGTAAAATTGCAGGATACCACGTTTTATATATCCAACTATGTAAACGAAACTACAACTACCAAGTACTACCCATGTGCTTTGGCCCCGGCCTATAAAAAGGATGGGTTTCCTATTCAGTATTCAGGGTTTTTAAGAAAAAAGGAAGGCGATACCAAGCAATACATTGAATTAACAGCAGCAACACCCATCCTTAACGAAACCGTAATTACCAACTATTATGGGTTTGTAAGAAACCGTGACAGTGCCACTATTAATGTAAACGAACGCACCGGAACGATTAAAGATTTTAAAATAGAAAATAATAAATTGAAATTATTGGTTTCATACAGCGGTTGCACTCAGGGGCGCTTAATCTATTTATCGCTTTACAAAACCACCCAATTAATGGGCGAAACCAAATCCTACGGATACCTTACAAGTCCTTATGAAGCGTGCCTTGCGGTTTTTAATTTATGGTATGAGATTGATGTTACCAGCTACAAAAACAGCACGTTGATTATTTACGATGGTGTAAAAATCCATCAGTTTGCAATACCAAAATAAGGTTAGCCTATTAAATTTATTTTTTCAGCCAAATTAAAATCCTTATCGGTAATTCCATTCGCGGAATGGGTATTTAGTCGCAGCGTTACTTTGTTGTATACATTATAAATTTCAGGGTGATGGTCGGCTTCTTCGGCTAACATGCCAACTTTATTTATAAATTCTAAGGCCTCTTTAAAATCTTTAAACTTAAAAGACCTTTCAAGAGCGGCATTAACAAAAGCCCAGTCTTCAAGGGATTTTAGTTTTTCTTCTATTTGTTGCGGGGTAAAGGTTTCCATCAATGTTTTAATTCTCAAAAGTATTCTAAATTTTAAAACTTATAATACAATGCCGACTCAACGGTTACATTTAACTGTTTAAAATTATCGTAAAAAGCATATCCGGCCATTAGGTTCAAACCTATGCGTTTGGCAATTACTATTTCAATTCCAAACCCAAGACCGTTATTAAAATAACCCTCAGTTGTTCTGGTTTGTTCAGGTTCACCAACTTTATTAGGATCATAAATATAGCTTAGTTGCGAATTATAATAATAATGATTGGCTTGGTATAAATAAAGGTTTGAAACTTTACTTTCAATAAGCATGTAAAGCGCTGTTAATCCTATACTGTAGCGTTCGGTTTCTTTATTTTTAAAGGGTGCAAAATTTACTTGTCCGCCAAATTTTTTAGGCAAATACCTGAATGATAACCCATAGCCTGTGGCAAATCCCGCTCCACCACCTATACCGTATTTATAAATTTGTTTACCATTTATTTTTGTTGAATCCTGACCTGCAACATTAAAAGAGATTAGCATCAGTATGGCTGATAAGGTTAAAAGTTTTTTCGATACCATTAGAGTGTAATTGATTTGCGCTGCAAACCTAGAGCTTGCAACCACAGTACCTATTACACAATTGCATAAAAAAGTTATATAATTACTACCTCAATGGGTTCAGATAATTCCTGAATTACCCATTCAGAGATTCAGTTTCCCTTCAACCATTCCTCTTACCGCATTACTAAAATAAATTTCATTGTTTTTTAAGTCTTCCACTTCAATAGGCCGTTCAATTATCGTATTATTTTCTTGCAAAAAGGCTTTTCGTTTTACCCCGTCAATGCAACCTTCACTTAGTGGTGGCGTATAAAAAATGCCATCCTTTTTTAGAAAAATATTGGATGTTAAACCTTCACAAACCCGGCCATATTCGTTTAAAATAATAACTTCATCCCAACCTTTTTCTTTAGCATATTTGGCTGCCATAACAAACATTAGGCAGGAGGTAGATTTTAAATTGGAAATAAAATTACAAGGTTTTTTGGCCAAAGTATAAATACCGACGTTAAGGGTAGATTTTAAGAGTGGAATGTAAGGTTCAAGCCGGATATAAAAATCAGCGGTATCCGTTTCAGGAGTATAAGTTCCTTTGGCATTTCGGTAAAATATAATACGAACCTTTAAAATTTGGTCTTCAAAATTTTTGCTTTCAGCCAATAGTTTATTTTCAAAAAAAGATTGCGTCCATTGCGCATCCCAGTCCAGTTGAAGCGTTTCAGCAGACTTTAGCATGCGTTGATAATGCAAAGAAAACCTCTCACATTTTCCTTCCGTTAATTTAAAAGTTTCAAAAAATCCATCGCCGTATAAAAAGGAACGATTGGTATCAAGGGATGAGTTCATTTTATCAATCTGGAATTTAAAATTACGAATTACGCTTATCTGCAAGTATGGCTGTAAAAAAAAATAAATTATTTTAAACGATAAGAATGCAATACAACCCAAAGCCAATCGCATCATTTACGAATTAAAAATTATCTTTGCCAAGTATTAAAAATCTATGATTACAGAGGTTTATAAACCAATTAATAAAGTTCGTATAGTTACTGCTGCGTCATTGTTTGATGGGCATGATGCAGCCATTAACGTGATGCGACGAATAATTCAGGCTACAGGATGTGAAGTGATTCATTTGGGACACGATAGAAGTGCTGAGGAAGTGGTGGATACTGCTATTCAGGAAGATGCAAATGCCATTGCTATGACCAGCTATCAGGGTGGTCATAATGAATATTTTAAATACATGCACGACCTTTTAAAACAAAAAGGAGCCGGACATATCAAAATATTTGGTGGCGGCGGTGGAACCATTTTGCCCGAAGAAATAAATGATTTAATTAGCTATGGCATTACTCGGTTGTATCACCCTGATGACGGACGTGAGTTGGGTTTGCAGGGAATGATAAATGATTTGGTAAAACAATCGGATTATCCTGTAGGTATGAATTTGAATGGTGAAGTAAATCAGGTGAAAGAAAAAAATCCAATGGCCATTGCCCGTTTGATTTCTGCTGCCGAGAATTTTCCCGAAGAATTTGATAAACATATTGATCTTATAAAAGGAAAAATTTCTTTTACCAAATCAACACCGGTGCTTGGTATTACAGGGACGGGCGGAGCAGGTAAATCAAGCCTTGTAGATGAATTAGTTCGCCGTTTCTTAATTGATTTTCCGGATAAAACCATCGGAATTATTTCCGTTGACCCATCCAAGCGCAAAACGGGAGGAGCCTTGTTAGGTGATAGAATTCGTATGAACTCTATTAAGAATCCACGGGTGTTTATGCGAAGTTTGGCTACCCGTCAGGCAAATTTAGCTTTAAGTAAACATGTGGATGATGCCGTTTTAATTTTAAAAGCAGCCGGATACGATTTAATCATTCTTGAAACTTCGGGTATAGGACAAAGTGATACAGAAATAACAGACCACAGCACTGTGAGTTTATATGTGATGACTCCGGAATACGGTGCTGCATCGCAATTGGAAAAAATTGACATGCTTGATTTTGCCGACCTGATTGCTTTAAATAAATTTGATAAGCGCGGTTCGTTGGATGCCTTGCGTGATGTGAGAAAACAGTTTCAACGCAACCACCAGTTGTTTGATAAAAATGTAGATTCTATGCCTGTTTTCGGAACTATTGCTTCACAATTTAACGATCCCGGAATGAACAGTTTGTACCGGGCCATTATGGATGCTTTGGTTGAAAAAGGAGGATTTCCTGAAAAGTCAACCTTTGCTTTTTCGGGCGAAATGAGTGAGAAGATTTTTATTATTCCACCAAGCCGTACCCGTTATTTGGCCGAGATTTCGGAAGACAATCACAAATACAATCAATGGGTAATTGAGCAAAGTGCCATTGCACAAAAATTATATGCCCTTCAAACTTCCATTGAAACTTTAAAGCAATCAAAGCTTGAAGATAAAGACAGGTTGGTAAAAGGATTAGAAGAAACCTTTGAAACGTTGAGTCTTGATTTCGACCTTAAAAATAAAAAAGCCATTGAAGAATGGCCAAAAAAGGTAGAACTTTATAAAAATCCGGAATATAAATTTAAGGTTCGTGGCAAGGAGTTAACCATTTTAACCCATACAGAAAGCCTTAGCCACACACAAGTTCCAAAAATTGCGTTACCAAAATATGAAGCCTGGGGCGATTTACTGAAATGGCAATTGCAGGAAAATGTACCGGGAGAATTTCCATACACCAGCGGTTTGTATCCTTTTAAACGCGAAGGGGAAGACCCAACCCGCATGTTTGCCGGGGAAGGTGGACCGGAACGAACCAATAAGCGGTTTCATTATGTAAGTATGGGATTGCCAGCCAAGCGTTTGTCAACAGCTTTTGACAGTGTAACCCTCTACGGCCGCGACCCTGACCTTCGCCCTGATATTTATGGAAAAATAGGTAATTCGGGAGTAAGCATTTGCTGCCTGGATGATGCCAAAAAATTATACAGCGGTTTTGATTTAGCCAATCCAAAAACTTCGGTTTCCATGACCATCAATGGTCCGGCACCCATGCTTTTGGCGTATTTTATGAATGCCGCCATTGACCAGCAATGCGAAATGTACATTCATAAGCATGGTTTGGAAAAGGAAGTGAAGCAAAAAATTGCGGACCTTTATAAATCCAAAGGTCAAACCCAGCCACAATACAATGGCGATTTACCGGAAGGAAATGATGGTTTGGGAACATTATTATTGGGTGTTACCGGCGACCAGGTTTTGCCAAAGGAGGTTTATGAAGAAATAAAAACCTATACTTTATCGCAAGTGAGAGGAACGGTACAAGCCGATATTTTAAAAGAAGACCAGGCACAGAATACTTGCATTTTCAGTACCGAGTTTGCCCTTCGTTTAATGGGAGATGTGCAGGAATATTTTATTGATAAAAAGGTTCGAAATTTTTATTCGGTTTCCATTTCGGGCTACCATATAGCCGAGGCTGGAGCCAATCCTATTTCTCAATTGGCATTTACTTTGGCTAACGGATTTACGTTTGTTGAATATTACCTGAGCCGTGGAATGAACATCAACGATTTTGGTCCCAACTTATCGTTCTTTTTTAGCAATGGTATAGACCCTGAATATGCAGTAATAGGACGTGTAGCCCGTCGTATATGGGCCAAGGCCATGAAAACCAAGTACCATGCTGACGAACGCAGCCAAATGTTGAAATACCATATTCAAACCAGTGGCCGCAGTTTGCACGCTCAGGAAATTGATTTTAATGATATAAGAACCACGCTTCAAGCATTGTATGCCATTTATGATAATTGCAACAGTTTGCATACCAATGCCTACGACGAAGCCATTACCACACCCACCGAAGAAAGTGTTCGCCGAGCTATGGCTATTCAGTTGATTATTAACCGGGAGTTGGGCTTAGCTAAAAATGAAAACCCATTACAAGGCTCGTTTATCATTGAAGAATTAACGGATTTAGTAGAAGAAGCCGTATTGTTGGAATTTGAAAGAATCTCCGAACGTGGCGGCGTGCTTGGCGCTATGGAAACCATGTATCAGCGTGGAAAAATACAGGAGGAAAGCCTTTATTATGAAACGTTAAAACACAATGGTGAGTATCCCTTAATTGGGGTGAATACCTTTTTGAGCAGCAAAGGTTCTCCAACCATTTTGCCTAAAGAAGTGATACGTGCCACCGAGGAAGAAAAGGAATTTCAGATACAAACCCTTGCCGGTCTTCACACCCATTACGAGGACAAAAGTGTGGAAAGCTTGAAAAAAGTGCAGTTAGCCGCCATTCAAAACAAAAATATTTTTGAAGAACTGATGGAAGCCGGAAAATACTGTTCGCTTGGACAGATAACGGATGCTTTGTTTGAAGTTGGTGGGCAGTATCGGAGGAATATGTAAAATTCCTAAACCAAAAACCCAACTTTCATTTCCAACATTTTTACCTCAAACCGCTCTGCTTCAAAATATTCCCCATCCATATGGGCAGGCAGATTTTTATAACATTGAATCGTGATTTCTTTAAGGGTTTGGTGGCTGTATGGTCCGGGGATAGTAGCATGTCCACCTTTTTTTATAAGACTTAAAAAATAAGGACGTTTGGCTACGGCAATAGGTTTTATTTGCCAAAGGTCGAGCAACTCATCCGTTGGGTCAGCTTGCGGAGCTATGCGAAAGCCACCGCCATAAGTTGGTCCATTCGCAATAGCAATAATGAGGGATTGACCAAGGTTGGTATAAAA
Source organism: Chitinophaga pinensis (assembly GCA_945897885.1). Lineage (GTDB taxonomy): Bacteria > Bacteroidota > Bacteroidia > NS11-12g > UBA9320 > JABWCE01. Next base: position 1,609 of record CAMDGU010000076.1, on the reverse strand, counting down.
ACTTTTATAAGTAAATAAGCCCTGCAAAATGGCAAGATTGTATTTTAATAGGACAGGAATCCAAGTCGCTCCTGCATTGGCTTTTTTGGCTACCCAGCCATCAAAACCAATTCCCAGGCCATTGATAAACTTTTGGCCGTTGCATTCTCCAATATTGATGGTAATAATTTCATTTTTTAGCAAACTGTTTAAAATTTCGGGTATTGTTCTTTTACCATAAAGATAGGTGGCAAAGTCATTTCCTGACCCGCAAGGCAATAAAATTATAGGTATTCTAAAATCTACAGGAATGGAATTTACAATATCGTTCAAAGTGCCGTCGCCACCAATAACAACAAGGCAATCCAATTTTTTTAAAGCATCTATTGCTCCTTGTATTCCTTCGTAATCGGTAGTGTTTTGTGTGAAATAGGTTTCAGAAATATACCCAATACTTTGAAGGTGGTTTTGAACTTCTGGCAAGTTTTTTAAGGGTTTTCCTTTTCCTGCTTTTGGGTTGGCTATAATAAGAACTGTTTTCATATCGTTAACTCAAACTTAAGAAAAGTTTCAAACTTTTCTTAAGTTAAGGTTGCGTTTTTTTGGCTTCCTCCCAAATGACATCCATTTCTTCCAAGGTCATATCGTTCATTTTTTTGCCCTGGTTTTTGGCATATTCCTCAATGGCTTCAAACCGTTTTTTAAATTTAATATTAGTACGTTCTAACGCATCGTCAGGGTTTATTTTAAGCCATCTGGCATAGTTTACCAGTGAAAACAACAGGTCGCCAAACTCAGCTTCTTTATCCTTTCCTTCGGCTTCTTTAAATTCCTGCATTTCTTCTTCCACCTTTTCCCAAACCTGATTTATCTCGGGCCAGTCAAAACCCACCTGAGCGGCTTTATCCTGCATCCGGCTTGCTTTAACAAGTGATGGCATAGAGGCGGGGACTCCACCTAATACGGATTTATTTCCTTCTTTCAGCTTAAGTTGTTCCCAATTTTGTTTTACATCCTCCTCATTTTCTACCACCACATCGCCATAAATATGTGGATGGCGTGAAATCAATTTTTCACATATACCATTCATCACATCGGTAATGTCAAACGCATTGGTTTCACTGCCTATTTTAGCATAAAAAACCATGTGCAACATCAGGTCGCCCAATTCTTTTTTTATTTCAGGTAAATCGTTTTTTAGGATGGCATCACTTAGTTCGTAGGTTTCTTCAATAGTCAAATGGCGAAGGCTTTCAAACGTTTGTTTACGATCCCAGGGACATTTTTCCCTAAGGTCGTCCATAATATTTAAAAGGCGTTCAAAAGCTAAAAGGCGGGGGTCGGTAGTGTTCACAGTGCAAACCTAATTTATTTTGATGGAAATAGTTAATGGGTTATTTGTTATTAATTTATTAGAAAAGGAGAGCATTTATTTATTGGTTACTTACTTACAAATAGTTTTTTTAATAGAGAACTTTATAACCCATTAACGCATTAACCAATAACCAATAACCAAATTACTCAATAACCAACAACAAATAACTAATTTTGCCTCAATGTCAGAAAACGAAAACGAGTGGTTTAAAAACTGGTTCGACACTGCTTATTATCACATCCTATACAAAAAGCG
>CAMDGU010000075.1 GCA_945897885.1 Chitinophaga pinensis | reverse complement strand
ACTATTCAAACAACTTCAATCCAGTCCTATTATTAATTTTTTAGACGCAGTCAATACAATAAACGTCGCAGACAGTTGTTCAATTATTCTGAAATTATTCGTAAAAAATTAACGCAAGGTTTTGAAGAAATAGAAAATCATTTTATTGTGGATTCAATGCCTCTTGAAATCTGCAAATTTCCCCGTCACAATCGGATTAAAATTTGCAAAGAAGATTTTTCTACTTCTCCAAAAAAGGAATTTGTGCATCTCAAAATCAGTTATTCTATGGCTATAAAATTCATGCCGTTTGCACTTTTAGTGGTGTAATTATCTTATTTAATTTAACAAAAGCGAATGTTGATGACATCCATTATTTAGCCGATGTAAAAGAACAAATAGCTGATTGTATTCTAATTGGAGATAAAGGATACCTCTCTGCATCCTATCAATTAGATTTATTTCAGACTGCCAATATCCGATTGGAAACACCCATGAGAGCTAATCAAAATAATTATAAAAAACAGCCATATATCTATCGAAAAACCAGAAAAAAAATCGAAACCTTCTTTTCGCAACTCTGCGACCAATTTATCATAAGAAGAAACTATGCCAAATCTTTCCTCGGATTCAAAACAAGAATATTGGCTAAAATTTCTGCATTAACTCTGGTGCAATACATCAATAAATTTTTCTTTGACAGAAACATTAATAACATCAAAATTCAAATTATTTAATTTCACCCAACGGGTTAGTAATAATATTATTTGAACGTTTTTTAACAACATCTGCTCAAAAGGCGGGGTTTGGCTTCGCTGATTTTCAATTCGTATTCCAAAAACCGTTTTGTGGTTAATCATCCGCCTCAAGCGGACCTCGCATCAATGCGCCTAAGGCGGATGGTAAAAATCGCCACCTTGGCCAAGCCCGAAACCGTTTTTTGGTCCTGGTTTTTAACTAAGTTAATAATTGCCGCTAACTGCTATATTTGCTTTTTAAAAATGGTATGAAAAGACATTTCCTGTTAACATTCCTCCTTATTATGTCTTTTCAGGGGTTTTCTCAACATATGCTGGGAATGGCTCAAAGCAACTATTCAGGTATTGCCGGAGTGCATTATAACCCCGCTCTTCTGGCAGATTCGCGTTATAAACTATTAGTCAATATTTTTTCGGTGAATGCCTATGCTCAAAATAATTGGGTTAATTTAAAACTACCTTATAAACCTATTAAGTCGCTGAGGGGCAAATATGACAGTACTAGTGGTTATTTAGATAGCAATAATGTTCCTCTTTTTACCAATGATATGCTTATTCAAAAGGCTAGAGGAAGACGAAAGTATATTTATTTCTCATCCGATATTGTTGGCCCTTCGGCTATGGTTAATTTCAAAGATAAAAGTGGGATTGCTTTTTCCTCTAGGTTAAGGGCAAACGCATATATTGCCAATTTTGATAATTCAATTATGAACTTTTTCTTTCTTAGCGGATTTGATTCAGCTCTTAATAATTCTTTCGACAATGATAATTATCAAAAATTTTCAAGCCGTGAAGGGTCGAAACATAAAGCCGGTTTAGGGGTTAATACATTTCTACAATACACCGGAACCTATTCGCGGGTTTTAAAAGATGATGACAAGCATTTTCTTTCGGGAGGTGTTTCTCTTAGTTATTTATCAGGCTTGGGTGCAGCTTACGTTCGCTTAAACAATTTTAATTATAACCAACCGGCCTCTGATAGTGTTAATGTTAAAGGCGTTGACTTGGAATATGGTTATGTTAATCCTTCATTTTTTACCCGAAAACCACCCCCGGCATTTGGTAACTACTTTGATGGTAAAAAGCGTTTAGGGAAAGGGGCTTCCATGGATATTGGGCTTAGCTATGAACGAAGAATTAAAAAGGATCAATATAACTACAACATGGATAAAGGAACCCATGAAGACCGAAGCCTGACTAAATACAAGTACCGACTCGGGGTTTCATTAGTTGACTGGGGAGCCATTAACTATAACAACTCAGAATATATAACCAAAGTAAGATTGAAAGGCGATACCTCCGTACCTTTAAAATGGAGTAGCCTTAATGGAGGAAAACAATTCAAAAATTTTAACGAAGTAGATTCATTTATTAACGGCATTTTTCCTGAGCATGATTCTACTACAAGCTTTAAGGCCAAGTTACCTGCAGCACTTCACTTTACAGCTGATTTTAATTTAGGAAATAATTTTTTTTTAGGTGGTCAATACACTCAAAATATTCGTCTTAGAAAAAATGAAGGAATAAAGGTAAGGAATGTATTGTATTTGGCCCCTAGATACGAAACCAAAAATTTTGAAATATCCTTTGCTCTTTTGTTTGGAAATTTTTACCACAAAGTTCAAACCGGGCTCTATTTAAGAGGTGGGCCATTTTTTATTGGTTCCGATAATTTAGGTAGTTTAATGGGTACAAAATCTACAAATGGACTGAGTTTGTATACCGGTTTTACAGTACCGATTCATTACAAGCGTTTAATGGATTATGACGAAGATCTAATTTCGGATAAATTAGATAAATGCCCGAATGAAAAAGGAACCGCAAAAGCAGGTGGATGCCCTGATAAAGACAATGATGGAGTTGGTGATGCCGAAGATGAATGCCCAAAAGATCCTGGAAGAAAATCTTCAAATGGATGCCCGGATGAAGATAAAGACAAAATTTGGGGTAAGGCTGAAAAGTGTCCGGATAAACCCGGTAAAAAAGATAATGCCGGTTGCCCTGATACGGATGGCGATGGCCTGTTTGATCATAAAGATAAATGCCCGGATGCAGCCGGGCCCAAAACCAACGGCGGTTGTCCTATTAAGGGAGAATCTGTAAAAAAGCCGGAGCCTAAAAAGGAAGAAATGGATTTTAAAAAATACTATTACTATCCTGTAATTGGTGCCTTTGGGGTTAAGGAAAATGCTGAAAAATTCTCCAAATCATTTACGGAAAAAACAGGGGTTAAAACCACTGTTATTTTTAATAAGGATAAATTCTTATATTACATAACCACCGGCAAACTTGAAAACCGAGAGTCGGCTGAAAAGGTGATTCAAAAATTAAATTTACCTGAAATTAATTCCCTAATTAATGGTAAAGTATGGATGTATCCTGAAATGAGATGATTATTTTTTTAATCTTATTTGCCAATTCCAGGCATCCAGCATCATTTGTTTAATATCAAATTTTGCTTGCCAACCTAATCCATTATTGGCTTTGGTACAATCGGCCCACACTTTTTCAATATCTCCTGAACGGCGGTTTCCAATTTTGTAATTCAGTTTTTGATCAGTCGTTTCTTCAAAAGTTTTAATTACTTCCAAAACTGTTGACCCTTTTCCTGTTCCAATGTTAAACACATCATAATTTAAATCCGTTTTATCCAAGTATTCCAAAGCTTTAACATGAGCCAAAGCCAAATCTACCACATGAATATAATCGCGAATACAGGTTCCATCAGGTGTGTTATAATTATTTCCAAATACAGTTAATTGCTCTCTCCAGCCGGCTGCCGTTTGGGTAATAAAAGGTACCAAATTATTTGGAATTCCTAAAGGTAATTCACCAATAGCAGAGGATGGATGTGCACCAACAGGGTTGAAATAGCGAAGTGAAATGGTTTTGCCCTGAGCTGTTTTTGAAAGATCAAAAAGGATTTCCTCGCACATTTTTTTGGTGTTACCATACGGCGATTCTGCCTTTAACACTCTACTGTTTTCCGTTGCCGGTAATTTTTCCGGTTGCCCGTAAACAGTGCAACTCGATGAAAAAACCAGTTTTTGAACTCCCGTTTTTTTCATGGCATTTAGCAATGAAATTAATCCGCCAACATTGTTATGGTAATATTCCAAAGGTTTTTCTACCGATTCTCCAACAGCTTTAAACGCTGCAAAATGTATAACTGCATCAATTTTATGTTCGTTAAGAATTTGTTCAACTGCTGAAGTATCCAAAACCGATTTGGTATAACAACTTGGCCGAATGCCTGAAATTTGTTCTATGCCGTCGAGAACCTTTAAAATGGAATTGCTCAAATTATCAATAATCACCGGCGAATAGCCGGATTGGATCAGTTCCACCACCGTATGGCTACCTATAAATCCTAATCCACCTGTTACTAGTATTGTTTTTGTCATATTTTATTAGGAATAAATTTTTACCACGGTGGCACAGAGTTCATGGAGTGTTATAAAGAATTCTTCCTGTTTCTCTATGAACTCCATGCCTCCGTGGTTATTTTTATTATTGAACATTTTTTTATTTAATCCTTGATACTATTCCCTTCTCCAATTTATACTCCTGCTTGCTTTCAGGGCAAACAGCTATTTCGTTTTTATCAAATTCCAAACGATGCCCATATTCACTCATCCATCCCAATTGCCGGGCAGGATTGCCAACTAACAAGGCATAATCCGGAACATTTTTGGTAACCACCGCACCGGCTCCAATAAACGCATATTTCCCAATATCATGCCCACAAACAATGGTGGCATTGGCCCCAATACTCACCCCTTTTCCTACATGTGTTTTAGCATATTGGTCGCGACGGTTTATGGCACTTCGGGGATTTATAACATTGGTAAAAACCATGCTTGGACCTAAAAAAACATCATCATCGCAAGTTACACCCGTATATATACTCACATTATTTTGAACCTTTACATTATTGCCCAAAACCACACCCGGAGATACTACCACATTCTGGCCAAAATTACAACCTTTACCAATTTTACAATTAGACATGACATGGCTGAAATGCCAAATTTTTGTACCATCTCCTATTTCACAGCCATCATCCACAATGGCAGTTTCGTGAGCAAAATAATTTTTTGATGTATTCATGATTTGAGCAATCTGAGTTCCTATTTATAAAATTTAACGCACGAAATTAGCTTAATTTTGCGGTACTTTTCTATGACCGACCCCAAACGCTATACCGTTACCGCGGCCTTGCCTTATGCCAATGGCCCTGTTCATATTGGCCACTTAGCCGGTGCTTATTTGCCGGCAGATATTTATGCCCGCTGGCTAAGAAGCAAAGGAAAGGACGTGGCCTTTATCTGCGGGACCGACGAACACGGGGTTCCTATTACCATAAAAGCCAGAAAAGAAGGTATAGCTCCACAAGAGGTTGTTGACCGATATTACACCATTATCAGCAATTCATTTAAAGATTTTGGAATTAGCTTTGATATTTTTTCACGAACCTCAAAACCCATTCATCACCAAACGTCTTCTGATTTTTTTAAAACACTTTATGATAAAGGGATTTTTACCGAAGAAGAAACCGAGCAATATTATGATGAACAGGAAAATCAGTTTTTAGCCGACCGTTATATAACAGGAACTTGCCCCAAATGCAATAACGACCGAGCTTATGGCGACCAATGTGAAAAATGCGGCTCTACTCTTAGTCCTGACGAATTGATAAATCCGGTTTCGGCATTAAGCGGAAATGTTCCGGTTAAACGCAAAACCAAAAACTGGTATTTGCCTTTAGATAAAATCCAAAAGGAATTTTTAAACGATTTTATTAATCATAAAACAAATTGGAAATCAAATGTAATTGGACAATGCAAAAGTTGGCTTAATGATGGATTGCAGCCAAGAGCCATGACCCGAGATTTGGATTGGGGTGTAAAAGTACCGGTAGATGGTGTTGAAAATAAGGTTCTTTACGTTTGGTTTGATGCTCCAATCGGATATATATCAGCAACAAAAGAATTATACCCAAACGATTGGGAAAAATATTGGAAGGATAACGAAACCAGTTTGGTACACTTTATTGGCAAAGACAATATCGTTTTTCATTGCATTATTTTTCCTGCCATGCTGCATGTTCATGGCGGTTATATTATGCCAACACATGTTCCTGCTAATGAATTTTTAAATCTTGAAGGCGATAAAATAAGTACAAGTAGAAACCACGCCATTTGGTTGAATGAATATTTGGAAGATTTTCCAAACCGTCAGGATGAGTTGCGATATGTACTGAATAGTATTGCCCCCGAAACAAAAGACTCTGACTTTACCTGGAAAGATTATCAGGCAAGGGTAAACAATGAGTTGTGTTCTATACTTGGAAATTTTGTCAACCGGGTTTTGGTGCTTTCGCACAAATATTTTGAAGGAAAAATTCAATCGTATGATTTAAGTAATCCTAAAGATTTGGGGCTTTTGGTAGAAGTTAAAGCCTATCAAAAGAATATTGATAAACTGGTATCTGAATTCAAATTTCGTGAAGCCCAGTTTGAATTAATGGCCATAGCACGAGCAGGAAATAAATATATTACCGACCAGGAACCCTGGCATTTAATAAAAACTGATGAAAAACGAGTTGGTGAAATTTTGCATACTTGCCTGCTTTTAACTCATGCATTCGCCGTTTCTGCAACACCCTTTTTACCATTTACTTCCGAAAAATTGTTCCATTTTTTAAATACTAATGCCTCTTCTCCTATAAAAGGAGGAACGGTTTTAAATCAGCCGGAGCTTTTATTTAATAAAATTGAAGATGCCCAAGTGGAGGCCCAACTTGAAAAATTACGAATTCAGGCCAATGTAAATCAAATACCTGCACCATTAGAAACCGTGAAAGCTTTAGAACCGATAAAACACAATATAGATTTTGAGTATTTTTCCAAAATAGATATACGAATTGCTACCATCACTGCTGCTGAAAAAGTTGAAAAAGCAGACAAACTTTTAAAACTAACTTTAGATACAGGCTTGGATATTAGAACGGTTGTAAGTGGAATCGCTTTGGATTTTAAACCTGAAGATATTGTAGGGAAACACGTTTGCCTTTTGGCCAATTTAGAACCTCGTAAACTTAGAGGAATAGAAAGTCAGGGAATGATATTGATGACCGAAGATGCTGATGGGAAACTGGTTTTTGTAAGTCCTTCCACTTTGGCAATGAATGGGGCAACGGTTCGATAATGAAAAACTAAAACCTCAAAAATTCTCCCTTTGGGTTTAGTAGCCTTTGAGTTATCTTTGCCTTTTAAAAGTTCATACTTTTTTGGCCCCGTAGTTCAATGGATAGAATATCGGGTTCTTAAAGGAAACAGTTCTTTGAATGATTAATCTCAACGAAACCAAGGGTTTACTGTTTTTTGTAAATCCAACTGAGCAGTGAAGTGAGCAGTGATTGTATCTATGCACTTCAAAGTTTGGTTAGCAATCAATCGAGGTTTAATCAAATATGGCCCTGTAGGTAAAGGGATATACCTTTCGTTTCCTAAACGAACATTTCCGGTTCGAATCCGGGCGGGGCTACTCTAAACCCACTTCATTTGAGGTGGGTTTTTTTATGATTTATAGATTTTTGCATACACCCAAATCAAACATTCTTTCTCGTACTTCTTGGCAATATCCCTTGCCTCAACTTCATCAAATTTACCTATCGAAATATTAATATAATCAGTTTTTCCGTATATTTTTAGTAAATTAAACAGCGAATTGTTATATTTTTGACCATTCAATTGTATTAAGATGAATCGGATTAAGGAAGTTTTAGAAGAAAAAGGAATCAAACAGACATGGCTCTGTGAGAAGTTGGGTAAAAGTTATACGCAAGTAAACGGTTTTGTAAACAACCGCAACCAACCCCGTCTTGAGGTTCTTTTTGAAATAGGGGAAATTCTTGGAGTTGAACCGAAGACTTTAATCGCAGAAAACAAGAAGAAATAAATTATGGTAAAAGATTTAGAGAAGACCCTTTGGGCTACTGCCGATAAACTGCGCAATAATATGGATGCGGCCGAGTACAAACACATTGTATTGGGTCTGATATTCCTCAAATATATTTCTGATAGTTTCAAAGAACTTCATTCTAAACTCAGTAATGATAAGTTATCAGATGCAGAGGATAAGGATGAGTATTTGGCGGAGAATGTGTTCTTCGTTCCTCCAACTGCAAGATGGGAATACCTTCAATTTGAAAGAGCCAAACTTCCTACCATCGGTAAGGATATTGATGATGCGATGGATGCCATCGAAAAAGATAATCCAAACCTAAAAGGGGTACTCCCAAAAGACTACGCTCGTCCTGCACTTGATAAGAAACGATTAGGGGAACTTATTGACCTAATTGGTAACATTGGGTTCAACGAACCCGGACAGAACAGTAAAGACCTCCTGGGACGTGTTTATGAATACTTCCTTGGAATGTTTGCAGACGCTGAAGGAAAACGTGGCGGTCAGTTCTATACACCTGAGAGTATTGTAAAGTTGTTGGTTGAGATGTTAGAACCATACACAGGACGTATATATGACGGGTGTTGCGGTTCAGGGGGAATGTTTGTTCAAAGTGAAAAATTCCTAATGGCTCATGGAGGGAAATTGGATAATATCTCCGTTTATGGTCAGGAAAGTAACCCAACCACCTATAAACTAGCCAAGATGAATCTTGCCATTCGTGGTATTGATGCAAAGATTGAATTAGGAGATACTTTTCATAACGATAGACATAAAGACCTACAGGTAGATTATGCCATAATGAACCCGCCATTCAACGTCTCGGATTATGGTTCTGAATCATTGCAGGATTCACATTTATGGAAATACGGTGTTCCGCCTTCAGGTAACGCCAACTATGGTTGGTTACAATTGGTTATAAACAAACTAAGTCCAAGTGGTGTGGCAGGTATTGTACTTGCTAATGGTGCGATGACCTCAAATTCGGGTGGGGAGAACGAGATTAGGAAGAATATGATTTTGGATGGTGTGGTTGATTGTATGGTTGCCCTACCAACTCAATTGTTCTTCAATACTCAGATACCGGCCTGTCTTTTCTTTTTGGCACGCAACAGAACCAACGGAAAGTTTAGAAATCGTAAAAATGAAATCCTGTTTATTGATGCACGCAAGTCAGGGGCGTTGGTATCAAGAAAGAATAAGGCGTTTACCGATGAGGACATTGCCAAGATATCAGAGGTATACCATAACTGGAGAAGTAAGGATGGGAATTATGAAGACATTCAAGGGTTCTGTAAGTCTGCAACATTAAAGGAGGTTGAGGAGAACAACTTTGTACTTACACCGGGTCGTTATGTGGGTACAGAGGATATTGAAGATGATGGGGTTTCCTATGAAGATAAAGTTGCTGTGATTTCTGAGAACTTGAAATATCATTTTGAACAATCCATAGAACTTCAAGAGCGCATTAAACTCAACCTTAAAAAAGTGGGGATTGAGTTATGAGCGAGTGGAAAGAACTTAAAATAGAAGACTTTTGTGAAGTTATTGGCGGAGGAACACCTTCGACAAAAGAGGATTCATATTATGGTGGTGATATTTCATGGATTACCCCGCGCGACCTCACAAATTATAAAAATCGTTTTATTTCAAGGGGAGAAAGAAACATAACTGATTTAGGGTTAAAAAATTCATCTGCTAAGATTTTACCTAAAAATTCCATTCTACTGACTTCAAGAGCACCAATTGGTTATCTGGCAATTGCAGAGAATGAAGTTTGTACTAATCAGGGATTCAAAAGTTTAATTGTTGACGCTGCCAAAGCAGATTACAATTTTGTTTATTACTTGATAAAATCTAATGTAGAGAGAATTAAAGGGCTAGGAACGGGAACCACATTCGCAGAAATTTCAGGAAGCGTTGTTAAGGGTCTAAAATTTACTATCCCCGACCTTCCGACCCAAACCGCCATTGCCGAAATCCTCTCTTCCCTTGACGATAAAATTGAACTAAACAATAAAATCAATCAGGAATTAGAAACCCTTGCTCAAACCCTCTTCAAACAATGGTTCATTGATTTTGAATTCCCCAATGAAAACGGAGAACCCTACAAATCATCCGGTGGTGAAATGGTAGAGAGTGAATTAGGCGAGATTCCAAAGGGGTGGGAAATAGTAAAAGTTCAAGATTTAGAACATAAACTACAAACTGGCACACGTCCTAAAGGTGGTGTTGGAGGAATAACTCAAGGAGTACCAAGTATTGGTGCAGAGAGCATAAAGAAATTGGGGTATTATGACTTTTCCAAAGTGAAGTTTGTCACTGAAGAGTTTGCAGCAAAAATGAAAAGAGGTAAAG
>CAMDGU010000074.1 GCA_945897885.1 Chitinophaga pinensis | reverse complement strand
GTGTTATATTTTTTTTGAAGCTCCAACATCAAATTGCTTATTTCCTTCCCCGTTATAGGGTCTAGGCCGGTGGTAGGCTCATCATACAAAATAATTTTTGGCTTTAAAATTAGTGTTCGGGCCAGGGCAATTCGTTTTCGCATTCCCCCCTGAAAATGTTGATACAAATATTCTAAAAATAAAATAATATAGTTTCCTTTTGTGGAATTATGCGATGTATAACAACCTTAAACCAATTTATCGCATCCAAAGGCTTAATAAATTTGGAAGATACGCTTTTGGTGGCGGTTAGCGGTGGTATGGATTCTATGTTTTTATTAACCTATTTGTTGAGTAAAAACTATAAACTGGCCGTTGCCCATTGTAATTTTGGGTTACGAGGGGATGAAAGTGATGGTGATGAACATTTGGTTAAAACTTATTGCGAGACCAATGGAATAAAATTTCATTTAAAAAAATTCGATACCCAAAAATTTGCTGATAGTAATGGCATTTCCATTCAAATGGCTGCCAGAGATTTGCGCTATCAGTGGTTCTATGAACTTTGCAAAATGAGTGGCTATACTAAACTGGTAACTGCTCATCATAAAACCGATAATACCGAAACCATCCTTTTAAACATGGCCAGAGGTACCGGATTAAAGGGCTTGGAAGGGATTTCTGCCCTATCAGGCAATACAATAAGACCATTATTATGCTTAAGCCGAACAGAAATTGAAACTGCAGTAAAAGAACTGGATATAACCTATCGGGAAGACAGCAGTAACAGCAGCGATAAATATTATCGAAACCGTTTGCGGCAAAATGTTTTGCCTGAGTTTAAAGAAATAAATCCCGCATTTGAAAACACTATGCAAACAAATGCGGAGATTGTAAAACAAGCCAACACATTCATTCATCATTTTATTGAAACCTTTAAAAAAGAAGGTTTAAAAAAGAAGAGCGATTCAATAGAAATTGATGGTAATATACTTTTGAAATGGCCGGAACCAAAATTCGTTTTATTCTCTATTTTGAATGAATACGGCTTTAATGCTTCTTCTGTTGATGATATATTCCACAGTTTAAACGGATTATCGGGTAAACAGTTTTTTTCAGCCACCCACCGTTTGATACTAAACCGTGACCAATTAATTATTGCAGCCTCAAACGAAATTTCATTTCAATCCTACACCATTACAGAGGACACAAAAACCATTGAAACACCCCATCATCATTGGGAATTTGGAATTGAATTTTCCAAATTCCAAATTCCAATTTCCAGTAACCAGGCCAGTTTTGATTTTGACAAATTAACGTTTCCGCTAATTCTTCGGCCGTGGCAACAAGGGGATAAAATTAAACCTATAGGAATGACGGGCCACAAAAAAATAAGTGACATATTAATTGATAAGAAAATATCACTATACGAGAAGGGCAAAACATGGGTTGTAATTTCTAAAAATGAGCTAATATGGGTAAGTGGATTGGTGGTTAGCGATGATTTCAAATTATCTTCAAATACAAAAAAAGCATTTAATCTAAGCATCCATAATTCAATTTAATTGAATCATAAACACTCTGTAAATCAGGAAGTGGTAAATCGGTACTTATAAAATGCTTGGTAAATTTATTAGAACCGGATGGTGGAAATTTAATCCTGCTGGGTAAAAATTTAAACGATTTAAACACAGAAGAATTAAATGGCTTACGCAAAAAAATAGGATTTCTGTTTCAAAGTGGTGCATTGTACGACTCAATGACAGTGAGAGAAAATTTAGCATTTCCACTTCGAGATTCTATAAAAATGACGGGGGAAGAAAAAAACAGATTGATTATGGAAGCCCTCGTAAATGTGGGATTAAAAGATACTATAGACAAAATGCCTTCTGAATTATCGGGTGGTATGAGAAAACGCTTGGGCCTGGCTCGTACTCTCATTTTAAAACCTGAAATAATATTATATGATGAACCTACCACCGGGCTTGATCCTATTACGGCAAAAGAAATTAGCAATCTGATAATGGATATTCAGAAAAAGTATAATACAACCAGTATCATTATTACCCACGATATGGCTTGTGCTAAAATAACAGCCGATAGAATGGTGGTTTTTAAAGAAGGTGTGATAGAAGTGGAAGGAACCTTTAAGGAGCTAAAAAATTCAAACAACCCTTGGATTCACTCCTTTTTTGAATAAAAAAATAATAGATATGAAAAAAGAATCAATTAATAAATTTAAGCTGGGACTATTTGTTTCCATTGGTATACTGCTGCTTCTGGGCAGTATTTATTTTATTGGTGAAACTAAAAAAATGTTTAGCAGTACGTTTCGACTACACGCATTGTTGAGCGATGTAAAAGGTCTTCAGGTAGGTAATATTGTGCGTTTTGCGGGTATTAATATTGGAACCATTGACGAAATAGAAATATTGAGCGATACCTTAGTGAGGGTGGATATGGTAGTAGATATGAAAACCAAAAAGTTTATTAAAACGGATTCAAAAGCTAGTATTGGAACGGATGGATTAATGGGAAATAAAATTTTAATTATTTCAGCCGGGACTTATGGCAAAAAACAGATAAAAAACAATGAAAGGATTGGAACTATAATACCCATAAGTCCGGATGATATATTGTATAAACTAAAACTAACCGCTGATAATTCGGCCATAATAACCAATGATTTGGTAGTTATAATGGGTAATATTCGTAACGGGAAAGGCACCATTGGAAAACTATTTATGGATACCGCATTTGCTGAAAATTTGGATAATACGATTGTGAATATAAAGGAAGGTAGTGAAGGGTTTAACGAAAGTATGGAAGCAGCTCAAAAGAGCAAGCTTTATAAACGATTGACCCGCAAAAAGAAAAAGTAACTGCCGATTTTTCCTTAAAACCCAAACCCGAAACTGAAGCCTGAAATTAAGCCAATAGAATTGCGGTAGCTATCCATAAATCGCGTAGCTTCCTTGTAATTACCGCTGCAATTAATTAAAGCATTACCAACATACAAATCGGCACAAAAGGTATTACCTAATGGAACCTGTAAGCCAAAAACAAATCCTGTAGCCAATGCAGATGCTGAACCTTCCTCCCAAATTGATGGTCCAAAATCATTAAAATCTTCATATTTAAAATTTGAGCTTTTAAAGGAAAGATAGGGAGCAAAATAGATTCCATTAAACATACTCACATCTTTACCCATAAAATACTTGAACATTACATCAAAACGGGTTCCTGAAAATTCTTTTATTTCATTATTAAATCCTGTAGAAATATTTTGCTCCTCAAAATTGGCATAGCCGGCCGCAATTTTTAATACATGCTTAGGGCCAATTTGTCGTTCATAGCCTACCATCATATAGTTGGCAATAGCTTTGGTAGGATAAAAGCTTAAAATTTGTTTGTATGGAAACTGTTTCTTTTCCTTTGTTTTACTGGCCAATGGCGAAGAAAGATCGGTTTTGGTAATTGGTGGAGCTAAAAAAGTATCGAATGCAAACAGGTGCATTGGAGCAAGGCTAATGATTGATACTACTACTAATTTTTTTAAGGTTTTCATTTCGTTTTTTATAAAGAAATATGTAATTGGTTAAACACGATTATCCGGTTGTACCCCCAAAAGTTTTTTAAAAATAAGTTTAGTAAAAAAGGGCTGAGGATGAAAAAATCCTTTTAAAGCAAGTTTTGGCCTGTCGGGTATCTTTGTCTTCTAACGTCGTCCTGCCGAGGCAGGAGGATCACCCTAAGGTTAAAAAAAGCCTGACATTGACATTTGACTTCAGCCGGTATTATTTTAGTATTAAATTTTTCAATTCTGCCAGCCCTTCTATACAAAGGTAGCAGCAAATTATTTGCATAACCAAGAATTTTTTTTTATGATTTTTTCAACCCTTTTTTAATAAAATCAAAGGTTAAATAAAGCCATATCAAAACACAAGGAACGGCTTTGATAGCATAAGGTTCAAAAAAGTTTTTGCGAAGCGATAATGGAAAAATATCCGTTGGTGCCAAGCTTGTAAATACGAAGGCCAAAATTGCAAAGGCCACGATATAACTATTTTTGGGTGAACTAAAAATCCAGAGTGCAATACCTGTAAACGCTATTATAAATGTGGGTGATTCAGCCTTGTGATTAAAAATAACTAACCAAATAAGAATGGAAACAAACCAATTGAGACGGTATTGAAAATTTGTGTATTGCTTAATAAATATAAAAGGAATCACAAGGCTTATTAAACCTAAAATTACCAATACATCTTTACCGGAATTAAGCCCAAACCAAGTGTGCAATATTCCCATAAAACTATAGCCGTAGGAATCAGAATGGTCGTTGGCTAACAATTCCAGCCAGTTTTTATATTGCCAAATAAGTAAATCGGGTGATGTGAAAAACAAGGGAATCAATGCTATTACAACCGACCAAACAAAGCACCATATTGCAAATTTTCCTTTATTGGGATAAAATAGAAATAGTAACGCGGCTAGTATTCCAAATACTTTTATATAAAACGTAGCAATAATACACAAGGCGGCCCAGTGAACTTTGTCTTTTTCAAAAAATGTAAAAGCGGCTATCAATAGTCCCGCTATCATTGGGTTGCTTTGCGAATTGGCCACAGAAGTAACCAATTCATTAAAAATATACCAAACCATAAATAGGGTATGCGGCGGCCCTTTTATAAAATATCGAACTCCGTAAAAGAGAACCAGCACATTAGCCAAATTCCAAAGTAATAACCCCAACCAATCGGGCATGTAGGCCAAAACCAACATGGCAGCAGCAAAGGATGGACTGTATTTATACAAATCCCATTGCTTTTCAGGAAAATGAATATACAGATTTTTGCCTTCCTGAAGATGAAAATAGGCGTTTTTAAAAATTACATAATTGTTGTAATGGGTGTATTTTTCCTCGCCGGCAAAGGTTTTGGTTTGGCCTTTCTTAAAGTTTAAAAGCGAAAAAATAATAGCTAAAAGTAGGTACAGACCTAAAATCAGTTTAGGTTCTGAAAAGAAATGAATTATAGGTTTTGTACTCATTTTTTTTTACCACAGAGGCATAGAGTTCACAGAGATTAATTATGGTTTTCTATATTATTCCAATGGCAATTTAGAAAATTCTTCTGTAACCAATGATGCCATGCCTCCTTTTATGTTTTCACAATTAAAATTAATAAGCAAACCTTTTGGTTTCTTTGTAAGTTTCAAATAGGATAGTAATTGTGCTTTGTACAAAGGAATCATTATTTCAACTGACTTTTCCTCAACAATTATTAAATCATTTACAAGAATATCTAATTTTAAAGTCCTTCCTAAATCCTTTCCCTTATAATGGATTGGTAAATTCACCTGAGATTGAACTGATAATCCCGCATGTGTCATTTCTTCAATAAAACATGATTCATAAATAGATTCAAGCAATCCCGGGCCAAGATGTCTATGTACTTCAATGGCACAACCAATTATCTTAAAGGCTATTTCATTAATATATTTTTGAGTAATCCTATCCAATTTTAATAACTATTTTCTTAAAGTTTTTACACGGAGACACAGAGGGCACAGAAATAAGTTAAATTTAATATTTCTCAGTGCTCTTAGTGCCTCCGTTGTAAAACTTTCTTACTTTACTTTTTTGTATTATTTATTTCTCTTTGCTCTCCGTGTCTCTGTGGTAAGATTTTCAATACAGCGGAAAACCCTTCATCAGCGAATGAACCTTTTCGGCTACTGATTTCAATTTGGTATCATCATCGCGATTCATTAAAGCATAATCAATAAGCTCCACGATTTGAGGCATTTCATTTACACCCATGCCACGGCTTGTGATAGCTGATGCTCCTATTCTAATTCCGCTGGTTACAAATGGGCTGCGGGTTTCAAACGGAACCGTATTTTTATTAATTGTAATATGACAACGCACCAAAATATCATCCGCCATTTTACCGGTAAGGTTTTCGTCTTTGGCTCTCAGGTCTATAAGCATCATATGATTATCCGTTCCTCCGCTAATAATTTTATAACCATGATCAACCAATGATTTTGCTAAGGCTTGTGAATTGGCAATTACATTTTTGGCATACACCCCAAATTCTTCGGTTAAGGCTTCACCAAAAGCTACCGCCTTGGCTGCAATTACATGTTCCAATGGACCGCCCTGAGTACCCGGGAAAACCGCTCCATCCAATATGGATGACATTTTCCGAATATTTCCTTTCATATCGGTCAATCCCCATGGATTATCAAAATCTTTGCCCATCATAATGATGCCGCCACGTGGACCACGCAATGTTTTATGCGTGGTACTGGTTACAATATGGCAATGAGGCATTGGGTCATTTAGCAATTTTTTGGCTATTAACCCTGCAGGGTGAGCAATATCTGCTAATAGCAACGCTCCTACACTATCTGCAATTTTTCTTAATCGGGCAAAATCCCAATCACGGCTGTAAGAAGATGCTCCGCAAACTATCAATTTTGGTTTTACCTGTTGTGCTTTGGCATCTACTTTATCCCAATCTATCAATCCTGTTTCTTGCTCTACACCATAAAAATTAGCCGAATATAATTTACCTGAAAAATTTACGGGACTACCATGTGTAAGATGGCCGCCATGCGAAAGGTCAAATCCTAAAATGGCATCGCCCGGTTTTAGGCAAGCCAACATAACTGCTGCATTGGCCTGAGAACCTGAGTGGGGTTGCACATTGGCCCATTCGGCCCCAAATAATTGTTTAAGTCTGTCAATAGCTATGTTTTCTACCACATCCACCACCTCACAACCGCCATAATAGCGTTTGCCGGGCAAGCCTTCAGCATACTTATTGGTAAGCACACTGCCCATGGCTTCCATTACCTGTTTTGATACAAAATTTTCGGAGGCTATAAGTTCAATACCGTCTTGCTGGCGGGTAAGTTCTTGATTAATTAAATTAAATATTTGGGTATCGCGTTGCATGCTGCAAACCAAAGCGTTTTAATCAAAAAATCCTAATGACTAAATGGAAACGTTGACGAGGTTTAAACCTCCATAAACGTTCGGTTAAAAGATTTTTAATAAATATCTGAACGTTCGCTTGTTTATCTAAAAAAAAAAAAAAGTAGTTTGAAGAAACTTAAAAAGAAAAAAATGAACAAATTAATTGCTTTAACCCTTGTAGCCTTTTCGATTGTATTGGTAAATTGTAAAGACAAATCAGGCGACGACACTGAACCAACAAAAACATTGAACAAAAGTTTAATAACTGGTAAGTACTGGAAAATGAATACAGCACCAAATTTTGGTCATTATTTTGGTAGTGATGGTAAGTATTATTTACCAGATGGAGTAACAGAATACGGCACTTGGATGTGGTTAAATAACTCAGACAGCATGGAAATTGATAAACCATCCACTACAGGCAAAAGTGTTTGGTATGTTGAGTATTGCACTGAAACGGAATTAAAAATGAGACAAAGTGGAGAACCAAATGGTTTGATTTTTTACAAACAATAATTGAATCTAAGGTTTTACGAGGTATGGAACCTCGTAAATGTTTGATAAAAAAACTAACAGTTTGAACCACATAGAAAGATAGAAACATAGGTTTTCACATAGGTTATATGTGTTCATCTATGTGCTCCTATGCCCTATGTGGAATCAGATATACCTTCCATTTCAGGCAAAACTGTTTGGCATGTTGAGTATTGCACAGAAACAGAATTAAAAATGAGACCAAGCGGAAATCCTGTAGGTTCAGATTATATTTTTACAAACAATAATTAAATCGAACGTTTTACGAGGTATGGAATCTCGTAAATATTTGATAACAAAAAACGTCCGAGGTTTTAAAATATCGGACGTTTTTCGTTTAAAATTATCGGTCGGTGAAGACACCGACCGATAAAAAAAACTTACAATTTTCTTCAGAAGGAGATAACTGGTTTAAGATACCTTTGGATGCCAATGAAACCGAATCCGGCATTTGGCCAAAGGATGCGTTTGTAAAAAGCAGAAATAGAGCGAAGATGCGAATTTTAAGCGTTCGTTAAAGAAAAACAACCAAATGGTGCAATGGTTTTTTTTATGTTTGTTAATTAACTTATCCAAAGTTTTAAACTTTGGATAAGTTTTAAAACGAAGATTTAAAACGAAATCATAACTTGATTCTTCTCCACCTTATCCCCTGCTTTTATTGGAATTTTAGAAACCACCCCATCGCCTAAGGCTTTTATATTGTTTTCCATTTTCATGGCTTCCAACACCAATAATCCGTCCCCTTTTTTCACCGTATCGCCTTCCTTTACCAGTATTTTAAGCACCATTCCCGGCATAGGAGCTTTTAGTTCATTCATGGAGGCTCCTAAAACTTTGTCCATCCCCATTCTCGATAACAGGTCTTCCAAATCATTTTTAATTTTAGCCTCGGCTTTATGTTTATTAATATCCAAAACAAGGCTGTTGGCATTTTTTTGAAGCACATGAATGGTATGTGATTTTCCTTGGTAAAGGACATGGTAGGTTCCTTCGGAATTGGGCACTATATCAAAATTTACAGCTTGGCCGTTTAAAAGATAATTGCCCTCATTTCCTGTTATTTCAATTTCAGGATGTTCGTTTACCGATACTTTATACATACTCTGTTTATTGTTCTAATGATTTAAAATATTCTTTTACTTTTTCTTTGTAATAGGGGTTTAATCCGGGTGAAACCGAGCGAAGCAACTCTTGCCCTTTTTGCTGTTGTTTAAGGTATTCTTGCAAAGATGGCGGCAGTTCCCTTCTAACTTCTTTGCCCTCATTTGATTTTCGTTCTTCATCTTGCTCCTGTTCCTTTTCAGCACGTTCATGGTCAAGTAATCGGGTTAATATTTCCCTTTGTCGGCGAAGCGTTTCTTCGGTTATTTTTTTGTTTACAATTTCCTTTTCTACTTCATCCATCAGTTCCTGGGTTTTTTGAAGGTCTCCTAATTTTTTGCCGTTTCCTTCTTTTTCCAATTCCTTTTGCAAATCGCGCAATTTTTTTCGTAAGGCAGCTTGTTGGGCAGCCATTTTAGCTATTTCCTGCGAACTACACCCTTTACCTTTTCCGGATCCCTTTTTCATCATCTCCTCCATCTCCTTGCTCATCCTTTCCTGCATTTCTTTAATTTCCTTCATACTCGGCTTTTTGCTTTTGCCGGGCTTTGGATTTTTACAGTTAGGATTTGGTTTGGCATTTTTCATATCCTCCTGCATTTGCTTGAGCACATCGCTTAGCATCAATGCCAAATTGTTAAGACTTGTCATCACATACTGCTGATTATTTACCAAACTTGGAATATTGCGAAACCCTAAGTTTTCCAGGGCCTTATCCATGTTATTGTTTACCAACCCAATTTCTTTGTTAATAAACGACTGTATTTGAATAACGCGTTTGCTCAAAGCAAAAAGAGAATCTTCAATTATTTTAGTATCATCACGCAGCTTTTTTTGCTGTTGCGCCAGTTCCACAAACTTTGGATTATAACCTCCCACTGCCTTAAACTCTTTCATCAATCGCTCCTGATCCTTTGATACGGTTACTAAATTTTCAAGTATTTGGCGTAAGGTATTATAATCTTCTTCTTGTTTTTCGGCAGTCATAGCATCCATTTCCTCTTCCATTTGCTCTCCCATTTCCTTCATCTCTTCGGCTGCCTTTTTTTGATGAGGTGCTGCTTTTTTGTTCTGCTTTTTCTCTATTTGTTCTTTGCTTTCTTTCTGTTCCTTTTCAATAGATTCCTGCTTGTCTTTGGTGTCTTTTAAATCATTGGGTTGTTCCAACTTTTCATTTTTTTCCTTTATCTCATCCAGGTTCTTTTTGATGTCTTCAAATTTTTTGTTAAGTACTTCCTGTTTTTTCAAAAGCTCTTCAGGACTCATTTTATCATTTTTGGTGTCCTCTGCCAGTTTTTCTTGCTCCTTGGATAATTGATCCAATTTTTCTGAAGTTTCCTTCATCTTCTTTTCCAACTCCAATTGTTTAAATAATTCCAAGGCCCGTTCCATCTTCTTTTTAAGCTCCTTGTCGTTAAATTTAAATTTATCCATTTGCTCCTGCAATTCATCTTTTTGGTTGTTTTGCAAAAGTTCTTTCATTTTTTCGAGAAGCTTTTTCATCTCGTCATCCATCAGTTCTTCAAACAGCTTTTCCAATTGG